>NZ_JBHWYY010000011.1:0-100121 GCF_042728595.1 Isoptericola sp. NPDC060185
CGGACGCGACGGAGGCCCCGGACGACGCGTCGTCCGGGGCCTCCGTCGCGTCCGGGGGACCCGTGGCGTGCGGGCGCCGGGTCAGGCCGCGAAACCGCCGATCACCGGCACGAACTCGCGCGCAGCACGGTGGGCGACCAGGCCCTCACGGCGCATGGGGTCGGCGGCCAGCAGCTCGAGGGCCGCGGTGGCGTCGTCCGCCTCGACGACGAGGAGGGCGCCGCCGGGCTCGCCGTCGGGGGTGGCCGGCAGCGGGCCGGACACGTGGAGCGTGCCGGTGTCGTGCAGGCCGCGCAGGAACTCCCGGTGCTCGGGCCGTACCGCGGCGAGGCGGTCGGGGTCGGTGACGTAGACGTACGTGACGGCGTAGACGGACATGGCTGCATCCAACCACCGCGCGGTGGGCGCGCGGCCCGGGCGTCCGCCGTCGCCCGCCGTCGTGTCAGTAGAGCTTGATGGAGCCGCCGTCGGCCATGAGGGTCTGTCCCGTCAGGTACCGCGAGTCGTCGCCGGCGAGGAACGCGACCACCGGCGCGACGTCCTGCTCCGGGTCGCCCAGACGGCGCAGCGGGATCCCGTCGAGCACCTCCTGGTAGGCGTCGGGGTAGGCCTGCGACCACTGCTCGATGCCCGGGGTGAGGCCGACGGGGGACACCACGTTGACCCGGATGCCGTCGGCGGCCCACTCGTTGGCCGCGACCCGGCTCAGGGCCCGGATCGCCTCCTTCGCCGCGGCGTACGCGCCCTGCGTCGGCAGCCCCTTGATGCCCGCGCCCGAGCCGAAGTTCACGATCGAGCCGTGCGCCCGCGCCAGCTCGGGGTGCGCGGCCTGCATGAGGCGCAGGGTGGCGAGGGCGCCGGTGCCGAACGACAGGTCCCACATCTCCTGGGTGGTCTCCAGCAGCGGTGCCTGCCGGGACGCGTGGGCGTTGTTGACCAGGACGTCGAGCCGCCCGAACGCCTCGACGGCGGCGGCGACGATCGCGGGCGCGGCGTCGGGGTCGGCGATGTCGGCGCGCAGGTAGTGCGCGGCGCCGTCGCGCCCGCCGGCGCGCTCGGTCACGAGGTCCGCGACGAGGCGCTCGCCGTCCTCGGGCGGCAGCAGGTCGACGACGAGCACCGACGCGCCGTCGGCCAGGAACCTGCGGACGATGCCGCGTCCGATGCCGCCGGCGCCGCCGGTGACGATCGCGACCTTGTGCGCCAGCGGGCCGGTCAGCGGGTCGGTGGGGTGCGTGCTGCTCATGGGTTCTCCTTGGGGGTGGCGTCCGGCCGTCGCTCGTGGCGGAGGCGCCGGTCGATGCCGTCGAGGTAGGCGGCGAGGGTGAGGTGGAAGACGCGGAGCCCGACGTCGGGCGTCAGGCCGCGTGCGTGCAGGGCCGCGTGGGCGGGGGTGGGGGCCGCGTCGCCGTCGGGCTCGAGCGACGCCGCGGCGGCGGGCGGGCGCGTCCCGGTGAGGGAGGCCACGCCGACCGGGATGGCCGCGGCCCCGAGCAGGGCGTCGGCGGCCTCGTCCGCGTCGAGCCCGGCGCCGCACAGCAGGGCGAGGAGCCGCTCGGTGGTCTCCGGCGGGGTGGGGTCCAGCGCGCCCTCGGGGCCGACGGCGAGGGCGAGCAGCCACGGGTGCGCCGCGAACGCATTCCGGCCGGACTCGGCGAGCGCGGTCAGGCCGTCGCGCCAGTCGCCGTCGGGCGCGGGGACCACGCGGGTGCCCTCTGCGGCGAGCGCTGCGGCGGCCTGGAGGAGCCCCTGCCGGCCGGCGACGTGCCGGTAGAGCGCCATCGCCGAGACGTCGAGCTCGGCGCCGATCCGGCGGGTCGTGACGGCCGCCAGGCCGTCGGCGTCCGCGACCGCCACGGCGGCCTCGGCGATCCGGCGTCGGGTCAGCGGGAGACGGCTCATGTTTACAGTGTAAACCTCGCGGGACGAGGCGAGGATCACGTCGAACGCCTGTACGAATGTCGGCGCGGCGACGTAGGATGCCCGGGTGAGCAACCGCCTCGTCATCTCCGGCGCCCGCGAGCACAACCTCCGCAACGTCGAGCTCGATCTCCCGCGCGACGAGCTCATCGTCTTCACCGGTCTGTCGGGCTCCGGGAAGTCGTCCCTCGCGTTCGACACGATCTTCGCCGAGGGCCAGCGCCGCTACGTGGAGTCCCTGTCCGCGTACGCGCGCCAGTTCCTCGGGCAGATGGACAAGCCCGACGTCGACTTCATCGAGGGCCTGTCGCCCGCGGTGTCGATCGACCAGAAGTCCACGAACCGCAACCCGCGGTCCACGGTGGGCACCATCACGGAGGTCTACGACTACCTCCGCCTGCTGTTCGCGCGCGCCGGCACGCAGCACTGCCCCGTGTGCGGCGAGCCCGTGCGCTCGCAGACGCCGCAGCAGATCGTCGACAAGCTGCTGGAGCTGCCCGAGGGCACCCGGTACCAGGTCCTCGCGCCGGTGGTGCGGGGGCGTAAGGGCGAGTACGCCGACCTGTTCGCCGAGCTGCAGACGCAGGGCTTCGCCCGCGCGCGGGTCGACGGCGAGGTGGTGCAGCTGACGAGCCCGCCCACGCTGGAGAAGAAGCTCAAGCACGACATCGAGGTCGTCGTCGACCGCCTCGTCTCCCGCGACGGGGTGCAGCGACGCCTGACGGACTCCGTGGAGACGGCCCTGCGCCTCGCCGGCGGGCTCGTGATGGTGGAGCTCGTCGACGCCGACATCGACGACCTCGAGCGCGTCCGCAAGTTCTCCGAGAAGCGCGCGTGCCCCAACGACCACCCGCTGGCTCTGGACGAGATCGAGCCCCGCACCTTCTCCTTCAACGCGCCGTACGGCGCGTGCCCGGAGTGCACGGGCATCGGCTTCCGGCTCGAGGTCGACCCCGACCTCGTCGTGCCGGACGAGGAGAAGACGCTGCGCGAGGGTGCCGTCGTGCCCTGGGCGCTGACGTCGTCGGAGTACTTCGAGCGGGTGCTCACCGCGCTGGCGGAGGAGATGAGCTTCTCCATGGACGTGCCGTGGCGCGCGCTGCCGCAGCGCGCCCGCGACGCGATCCTCTTCGGGCGCAACCACCAGGTGCACGTGCGCTACAAGAACCGCTGGGGCCGCGAGCGGCAGTACTCCACGGGGTTCGAGGGCGCGGTGACCTTCCTGGAGCGGCGGCACCGGGAAACCGAGTCCGACTGGTCGAAGGAGAAGTACGAGGCCTACATGCGCGAGGTCCCGTGCCCGGTGTGCTCGGGTGCGCGGCTCAAGCCCGAGGTCCTCGCCGTCACCGTCGGCGGCAAGTCGATCTGGGACGTCTGCCGGCTCCCGATCGACGAGGCCAAGCGGTTCCTCGACGGTCTGGAGCTGGGGCAGCGCGAGCGCGCGATCGCCACCGAGGTCCTCAAGGAGATCCACGCCCGGCTCGGCTTCCTGGTCGACGTCGGCCTGCACTACCTGTCGCTCGAGCGCCCGGCGGGGACGCTGTCGGGCGGCGAGGCCCAGCGGATCCGCCTGGCCACCCAGATCGGCTCCGGCCTCGTCGGCGTGCTCTACGTGCTCGACGAGCCCTCCATCGGCCTGCACCAGCGGGACAACCGCCGGCTGATCGAGACCCTCACGCGGCTGCGCGACCTCGGCAACACGCTGATCGTCGTCGAGCACGACGAGGACACGATCCGGGCCGCGGACTGGATCGTCGACGTGGGGCCCGGCGCGGGGGAGCACGGCGGCCGCGTCGTGCACTCCGGGGACTATGCGGGCCTGCTCGAGGCCGAGGGCTCGATGACGGGCGCCTACCTGTCCGGACGGCGCTCGATCGCGCTGCCGGCGGAGCGTCGTGCGGTGGACCCGAAGCGCAAGGTGACGGTGGTCGGGGCGCGCGAGAACAACCTGCGCGGCATCGACGTGTCGTTCCCGCTGGGCGTGCTGACCGCGGTGACGGGAGTGTCCGGTTCCGGGAAGTCCACCCTCGTGAACTCGATCCTGCACACCGTGCTCGCGAACGAGCTCAACGGGGCACGCCAGGTGGCGGGCCGGCACACCCGGGTCACCGGCATGGACCAGCTCGACAAGGTGGTGCACGTCGACCAGGGGCCGATCGGGCGCACGCCGCGGTCGAACCCGGCCACCTACACCGGGGTCTGGGACCGGATCCGCAAGATCTTCGCGGAGACCGAGGAGGCGAAGGTCCGCGGCTACGGGCCGGGCCGCTTCTCGTTCAACGTCAAGGGCGGCCGCTGCGAGGCCTGCGCCGGCGACGGGACGCTCAAGATCGAGATGAACTTCCTGCCGGACGTCTACGTGCCGTGCGAGGTCTGCCACGGCGCGCGGTACAACCGCGAGACGCTCGAGGTGCACTTCAAGGGCAAGACGGTGGCGGACGTCCTGGACATGCCGATCGAGGAGGCCGCGGAGTTCTTCGCCGCGTTCCCGGCGATCTCGCGCTACCTCACCACCCTGGTGGAGGTCGGCCTCGGCTACGTGCGGCTCGGGCAGCCCGCCCCGACCCTGTCCGGCGGCGAGGCGCAGCGCGTGAAGCTCGCGAGCGAGCTGCAGAAGCGGTCCACGGGCCGCACCATCTACGTGCTGGACGAGCCGACGACGGGCCTGCACTTCGAGGACATCCGCAAGCTCCTGGGCGTGCTGCAGTCGCTGGTCGAGAAGGGCAACACCGTCCTGGTGATCGAGCACAACCTCGACGTCATCAAGAGCGCCGACTGGATCGTCGACATGGGCCCCGAGGGCGGCTCCGGGGGCGGCACGGTCGTCGCGGAGGGCACGCCGGAGGAGGTCGCCCGGGTCGAGGCGAGCCACACCGGCACGTTCCTGGCGACGATCCTCGACGAGCACCCGGCCGTGCCCACGGCTGCCCGCCCGTCGGCACGCAGCGCCGCGGCCACCTCGACGTCGTCGGCGACCCGGACCCGCAGTTCGGCGAAGGGTACGGGCGCTGCCAAGGGCAAGACGTCGGCCAAGGCGAAGGAGACGACGAAGGGCAAGGGGACGACCAAGCGGTCCGGAGGGCGCAGCGCGGCGTGACGCCCTAGCGTGTGGGCCATGGGTGCGCACCACAACTACGCCGTGACCGTGGCCTGGCCCGACCCGAGCGGGGGTGACGGGGCGGGGACGACGTCGTACACCGCCTACTCGCGCGACCACCAGGTCGTGCTGACCGGCAAGCCCGCGCTGGCCGGTAGCGCCGACCCCGCTTTCCGCGGCGACCCGGCCCGTTACAACCCGGAGGAGCTCTTCGTCGCGAGCCTGGCGCAGTGCCACATGCTGTGGTTCCTGCACCTCGCCGCGGAGTCGGGCCTCGTGGTGCGCGACTACGTGGACGACACGACGGGCACGATGCGCGTCGAGTCCCGCGGCGAGGGCCAGTTCACCGACGTCACGCTGCGCCCGCGCGTCACCGTCGACGCCGGGCCGCAGGCCACGGACGAGGCGGTGGGCGCGCTGCACCACGGCGCCCACGCCCTGTGCTTCATCGCCCGGTCGGTGAACTTCTCGGTGCTGATCGAGCCCGCGCCGGTGCGTCTGTCGACGACCGCCGGCTGACCGCGTCGGCACCTCGGCGCGGGTGATCTATACCAGTACGGTCACAGGTCCGTGTTGCCTGTTGACGTGGCGCTCTGGCGTGAATATTTTCCACTCCATCGCTCCAATGGAGGAGAGATATTTCCGTGAGCGTTGCGGCCTCCGCACCCGCTCACAGCGCGCGAGACGAGGAGGTCGGCGCAAGCGCCCCGTGCGGGGCAGTGCAGGCACCGGTTGACGGGGCGCCGCGAGGCGCACCCTGACACGAAGGGCATCTACGAGGATGACCAGCAACTTCACCACCAGCACCAACACCACCCCTGAGCCCAGCCGCCGGTCCGTTCTGCGGGCCGTCATGTTCACGGCCGCCGCGGTGCCGTTCGGCCTGCCCCTGGCAGCCTGCGCCACCGGTGGCGGGAGCAACGAGGGCGAGAAGTCCGCGTCGCCCACCGGCAACGCGGACCCGAAGAACCCGTTCGGCATGGCGGAGAACACGACCGTGGACGCCGTGATCTTCGACGGCGGGTACGGCGTCGACTACGTCGAGTTCGCCGGGAAGGTCCTCGCCGGCCTGCACGCGGGCTCGACCGTGAAGGTCTCGCCCTCCACGCAGATCGCCACCGAGCTCCAGCCGCGCTTCGTCGGCGGCAACCCGCCGGACCTCATCGACAACTCCGGCGCCCAGTCGATCGGCTTCAACACGATCCTCGACCAGCTCGAGGACCTGACCGACGTCATCGACGCCCCGAACGTCGAGGGCACCACCATCCGCGACACCCTCTACGAAGGCGTGCTCGCCCCGGGCACGTACGGGGACAAGTTCGCCGCGCTCAACTACGTGCTCACGGTGTACGGCGTCTGGTACTCCGGCAGCCTCTTCGAGAAGAACGGCTGGACGCCCCCCGCCACGTGGGAGGAGGCCAAGGCCCTCGGCGCGGAGGCGAAGAAGGCCGGCAAGTACCTCTTCCTGTGGGGCACCGAGGCCGCGACCTACTACCAGACGCTGGCGATCGAGTCGGCGATCAAGGAGGGCGGCGACGAGGTCCGGCTGTCTCTGGAGAACCTCAAGCCCGACTGCTGGTCGCAGGACGCGCTCCAGGCCACCTTCACGATCATGAAGGAGATCATCGACGCCGGGTACTTCAAGCCGGGTGGTTCGGGCACCCAGTTCACGGCCGCCCAGGCGCAGTGGAGCAACAAGCAGGACGCGCTGCTCTACCCGTCCGGGTCCTGGATCGAGAACGAGATGAAGGACCAGACGGCGCCCGACTTCCAGATGAAGGGCGTGCCGAGCTTCTCGGTGACCTCCAGCCCGGCGATGCCGGCCACGGCGCTCCACTCGACCGCCGGCGAGCCGTTCATCGTGCCGTCGCAGGCCAAGAGCGTGGCGGGCGGCAAGGAGCTGCTGCGCGTCATGCTCTCGAAGGAGTCGGCGACGAACTTCTCGAAGACGAAGCTCGCGCCGACCATCGTCAAGGACATCGTCCCCGCCGACGGGTTCGGGTCGACGGCGCTGGTGTCCCAGACCGACATGCTCAGCGCGGCCGGGACGGACATCTTCACGTTCAACTTCGTCAACACCTACGGCATGAACCAGGAGCAGCTGCCGATCTGGAACTCCTTCCTCGACGGGAAGAAGTCGGTGGCCGACCTGACGAAGGAGCTGCAGGCGATCACCGACCGCATCGCCAACGACGACACCATCGACAAGATCGAGGTGTCATGAGCGCCATCCCTGGCGCCGGGCAGGTTCTGCCCACCGACGAGGGATCTCTTGCGGGGCCCGGCAACGGGCCCCGCAAGGGGCGGGCCGGTGGGGTGTCGTTCGACAGCGTCAGCTTCTTCGTCGTCTGCCTCGGCATCCCGCTCGCGCTCTTCCTCGTCTTCGTGATCTGGCCGTTCATCCAGGCCGTGTTCTACGCGCTCACCAACTGGTCGGGCTTCACCGCCGACTTCGACATCATCGGGCTCTCGAACTTCACGACGCTCGTGCAGGACCCGCGGTTCGTCAACGCCGTCGGCAACAGCGTCATGTTCGGGATCTTCATCCCCCTGATCACGATCGCGATCTCGCTGGCCTTCGCGATCCTCATCACGGTGGGCGGCTCGGGCAAGGGGCAGGTCCGCGGCGTCCGCGGGTCGGGCTTCTACCGCGTGGTGTCGCTCTTCCCGTACGTCATCCCGGGCATCGCGGTCGGCATCATGTGGCGCCTGATCCTCGACCCGAGCAACGGCCTCGTGAACGGGGTCCTCACCGGCCTCGGGCTCGACAAGTTCGAGTCCTTCGCCTGGCTCGGCAACGTCGGCACGGCGATGCCGGTGACGATGTTCGTGGTCGTGTGGGGCTTCGTCGGGTTCTACATGCTGCTGTTCATCGCGGCCATCAAGAGCGTCCCCTCGGAGATCTACGAGGCGGCGCGGATCGACGGCGCGGGACGGTGGCGCACGTCGTGGTCCATCACGGTCCCCCTCATCCGGGACAACGTGCAGACCGCCTACATCTACCTGGGGATCATCGCCCTCGACCTGTTCGTGTACGTGCAGGCGCTCAACCCGACGGGCGGCCCGGACAACTCGACGCTCGTGATGTCCCAGCAGTTGTTCCGCACGGCGTTCACGGAGGGGAAGTTCGGCTACGCCAGCGCCATGGGCGTGGCGATGGCCATCGTCACCCTGGTGTTCGCCGCGCTGGTGTTCACCGTGAACCGCCTCACCGGGGGCCGGGACGAAGGAGGCCGCCGATGAGCGCCGACACGCAGGTGGCGCACGACGCGGCAGCGCCCGCGCCGCGGGTGAAGCCCACGGGAGGCAAGGGGGGAGACAGGGTCGCCGCGGGGGTGTCGCACACCGTCCTGGTGATCTGGTGCGTCCTCGTGATCGCGCCGATGATCTGGGTGTTCATCGGGTCGTTCAAGACGAGCTCGGAGATCTTCGCGTCGCCGTTCTCGCTGCCGTCGAACTGGTCGTTCATCAACTACGAGCACGCGTGGGTGGACGCCGAGATCGGCCGGGCGTTCGTCAACACGATCATCGTGGTCGGGTCGGCGCTGATCCTCGTGATGCTCCTCGGCGCGATGTGCGCCTACGTGCTCGCGCGGTTCGAGTTCCCGTTCCGGCGCGCGATCTACTACCTGATGCTCGTGGGGCTCACGTTCCCGGTGTTCCTCGCGATCGTGCCGCTGTTCTTCGTCATGCAGAACGCCGGGCTGCTAGGGACGCTCCCGGGGCTGATCGTGGTGTACGTGGCGTTCGCGCTGCCGTTCACGGTGTTCTTCCTGTACTCGTTCTTCCGCGGGCTCCCGGACGAGATCGCGGAGGCCGCCGCGATCGACGGCGCCGGCAACTGGCGCACCTTCTTCCAGGTGATGCTCCCGATGGCGACCCCGGGCATGGCGTCGGTCGCGATCTTCAACTTCCTGGGCCTGTGGAACCAGTTCATCCTGCCGATCGCCCTGAACCCCGAGCAGAGCAATTACGTGCTGTCCCAGCGGCTCGCCGCGTTCGTGTCGTCCGCGGGGTACGCGGTCGACTTCGGCGCGATGTTCGCGGCCGTGGTCGTGACGATCGTGCCCGTGCTGATCGCCTACGTGATCTTCCAGCGCCAGCTCCAGGGGTCGGTCACGGCCGGCACCAACAAGTAGGGAGCGCCCCGGCCTCGGGCGGTCGGTCGGCAGGAGGAAGCGTCGGTGGCCTGACCTAGGCTGACCGCATGGCCGACCCTGCGACCTACCGCCCGAAGCCGGGGGAGATCCCCACGTCGCCCGGCGTCTACCGGTTCCGCGACCCGCACGGCCGCGTCATCTACGTCGGCAAGGCGAAGAACCTCCGGGCGCGGCTGTCGAGCTACTTCCAGGACGTCGCGCACCTGCACCACCGCACCCAGACGATGGTCACCACGGCCGCGTCGGTCGAGTGGACGGTCGTGGGCACGGAGGTCGAGGCGCTCGCCCTCGAGTACTCCTGGATCAAGGAGTACGACCCCCGCTTCAACGTGAAGTACCGGGACGACAAGTCCTACCCGTACCTCGCGGTCACGATGGCGGAGGAGGTCCCGCGGGCCCAGGTGATGCGGGGCGCCAAGCGCCGGGGCACCCGGTACTTCGGACCCTACGGCCACGCGTGGGCGATCCGGGAGACGCTCGACCTGCTGCTGCGGGTGTTCCCGATCCGCACCTGCTCGTCCGGCGTCTACCGACGCGCGCACCAGACGGGCCGCCCTTGCCTCCTCGGGTACATCGACAAGTGCTCGGCACCGTGCGTCGGGCGCATCAGCGTGGACGACCACAAGCAGCTCGCGCAGGACTTCTGCGACTTCATGGCCGGCGACACCCAGCGCTTCGAGCGTCGCCTCACCGCGCGGATGAACGAGGCCGCCGCGTCGATGGAGTACGAGCAGGCCGCCCGCCTGCGCGATGACATCCAGGCGCTGCGGCGCGCCACGGAGAAGAACGCCGTCGTGCTGCCCGACGCGACGGACGCCGACGTCTTCGCCCTGGCCGGCGACGAGCTGGAGGCAGCGGTCCAGGTGTTCCACGTGCGCGGCGGGCGCATCCGCGGCCAGCGCGGCTGGGTCGTGGAGAAGGTCGAGGACGTCACCGACGAGGAGCTGGTCGAGCACCTGCTCCAGCAGGTGTACGGCGCGGTGGAGGACGCGCGCGCCGCGGCCGACGGGGCCGAGGAGGACGCCGAGGCGCGGGCCTCGGCCCGCCGCGAGGCTCGCGACGCCGTCCCGCGCGAGGTCCTCGTCCCGGTGCTGCCGCCCGACCCGGCCCAGATGACCGCGTGGCTCACGGGGCTGCGCGGCGCCCGCGTGGAGCTGCGGGTGCCGCAGCGCGGGGACAAGCGGGAGCTCGCGGGGACCGTGCGGGCCAACGCCGAGCACGCGCTGGCGCTGCACCGGACCCGGCGCGCGGGCGACCTCACGACCCGCAGCCAGGCCCTGCGCGAGATCCAGGAGGCGCTGGGCCTCGAGTCCGCCCCGCTGCGCATCGAGTGCTACGACGTGTCTCACACCCAGGGCACGTACCAGTCGGCTTCGATGGTGGTCTTCGAGGACGGCCTGCCGCGCAAGAGCGAGTACCGCACGTTCTCGGTGCGCGGCCCGGAGGGCGACGGCGCGCGCGACGACACCGCGGCGATGCACGAGGTGATCACCCGGCGGTTCCGGCGTTACCTGGCGGACCGGCTCGCCGCGGGGGACGTCGAGCTCGACGATGCCTCGGACGCCGACCAGGACGGGGCCCCGGCGGCCGCGGCGCGCCCTCGGTCCGGAGAGGTGCCGGCCGAGGAGACGGGGGAGCGCAAGCGGTTCGCGTACCCGCCCAACCTCGTGGTGGTCGACGGCGGCCCCCCTCAGGTCGCCGCGGCGCAGCGCGCGCTGGACGAGCTCGGGGTCACCGACGTGGCGCTCTGCGGCCTCGCGAAGCGCCTCGAGGAGGTGTGGCTGCCGGGGGAGGACTACCCCGTCATCCTGCAGCGCTCGTCGGAGGGGCTCTACCTGCTCCAGCGCGTGCGCGACGAGGCGCACCGGTTCGCCATCACGCAGCACCGCCGCCGGCGGAGCAAGGGCATGACGGTGTCGGTCCTCGACGACGTCCCGGGGCTCGGGCCCACGCGGCGCAAGGCGCTGCTGAGCACGTTCGGCTCCGTGAAGCGGCTCCGCGCGGCGAGCGTGGACGAGATCGCCGAGGTCAAGGGGATGGGCCGCCGCACGGCGGAGGCCGTCGTGGCCGCGCTCGCCGCCGACGGGGGCAGCGCGCCGTCGGGTCAGGACGGGCCGGGCCCTGGCATGCTGGGCGCATGAGCGAGCCGGAGCCCACCACCGTCCCGCAGGGCATCCCCGAGATCGAGGCCACGACGCCGGCCCCCGAGTCGCCCGAGCCGGAGGTGCTGATCATCACCGGCATGTCGGGCGCGGGGCGCTCGCGGGCCGCGGGGGTCCTGGAGGACCTCGACTGGTTCGTCGTGGACAACCTCCCCCCGCTGATGATGGTGCCGCTCGTGGACCTCATGACGCGGGCCGGCTCGTCGGTCGAGCGGCTCGCCGTCGTCGTCGACGTCCGCGGCCGGGAGTACTTCGCCGAGCTCACCCGCGCGCTGCTGCACCTGCGCGAGGCGGGCGTGAACTACCGCATCCTGTTCCTCGACGCGCGCGACGACACGCTGGTGCGGCGCTACGAGAGCGTCCGGCGACCGCACCCCCTGCAGGGGGAGGGGCGGATCCTGGACGGCATCGCCGAGGAACGTCGCCGGCTCGCCTCCATCGAGGAGCGCGCCGACGTCGTCATCGACACGTCCGAGCTGTCGGTGCACGACCTCGCCCGCGAGGTCCGGGCGGCCGTGGCCGACGGGGCCCCCGACGCGCTGCGCGTCAACGTGCTCGCGTTCGGCTTCAAGTACGGCATCCCGCTGGACGCCGATCATGTGGTGGACGTGCGCTTCCTGGCGAACCCGTACTGGATCACCGAGCTGCGCCACCTCACGGGCCGCGACGCGCCCGTGCGCGAGTACGTGCTGGCCCGGCCGGGCGCGCGGGAGTTCGTGGACCGCTACGTCGCGGCGCTCGAGCCCGTGCTCGCCGGCTACCTGGCGGAGGAGAAGCGGTACGTCACGATCGCGGTCGGCTGCACAGGCGGCAAGCACCGGTCGGTCGCGATCGCGGGCGAGATCGCCCAGCGGCTGCGCGACGCCGGGCAGCGCGTCACCCTCACCGCGCGCGACCTGGGGAAGGAGTGACCACGCCGGCCCTGAGCATGGGCGCGCCCGCGGTGACCGCCCTGGGCGGGGGGCACGGGCTGTACGCGAGCCTCTCGGCGCTGCGCCTGATGACCGACCGGCTCACCGCGGTGGTGACCGTGGCGGACGACGGCGGCTCCTCGGGACGCCTCCGTGACGAGCTGGACGTGCTCCCGCCGGGCGACCTGCGCATGGCGCTCGCGGCGCTGTGCGACGACTCGGAGTGGGGGCGCACCTGGAGCGACCTGCTGCAGCACCGGTTCGTCTCGGGCGGGAGCCTCGACAAGCACGCCATGGGCAACCTCATGATCGTGGCCCTGTGGGAGCTCCTGGGCGACACGGTCGCGGGGCTGGACTGGGTCGGCAAGCTGCTGGGAGCGCGCGGGCGGGTGCTGCCCATGGCGTCCGTGCCGCTGGTCGTCGAGGCGGACGTGCGGCGGGACGGCGAGGGGGGCGTCGGCGGCGTGGAGACCGTGGTCGGCCAGTCCCGCGTCGCGCTGACGGAGGGGCGCATCGAGCAGCTGCGGCTGGTCCCGGCCGACCCGCCGGCGTGCCCGGAGGCGGTCGAGGCGGTGCGGTCGGCCGACTGGGTCGTGCTGGGGCCGGGGTCCTGGTACTCGTCGGTGCTGGTGCACCTGCTGGTGCCCGAGCTGGCCCGGGCGCTGCACGAGACGGACGCGCGCGTCTGCGTGACCCTCAACCTGGCCACGGAGCGGGGCGAGACGCAGGGGCTGACGGCGACCGACCACCTCGAGGCGTTGCACCGGCACGCCCCCGGGCTGCGCGTGGACGCCGTGCTCGCGGACCCGTCCGCGGTGGAGGACGTCGACGAGCTGGCGGAGGCCGCGGCCGCGATGGGCGCGAAGCTTCTCATGCGCCAGCTGCGGCGCGGGGACGGCTCCGCGCAGCACGACCCGCTGCGCCTGGCCGCGGCCTACCGGGACGTCTTCGAGGGGATCTACGGCGACGTCTGACCGCCTCCGGCCGACGCCGAGGTTGCTTGCCGCGCGTGGCAGGATGACGCCATGGCGCTCACGGCAGAGGTGAAGGACGAGCTCACGCGGATCAAGGTGACCCGGACGTCGTGCCGCAAGGCCGAGGTGTCGGCGACGCTGCGGTTCTCGGGCGGCCTGCACATCATCTCGGGCCGCGTGGTCATCGAGGCGGAGCTGGACGACGAGGCGGCCGCGGCGCGGCTGCGGCAGTCGATCACGGAGCTGTACGGGCACACGAGCGACCTCATCGTCGTGCAGGCCGGTGGCCTGCGGAAGAACAACCGCTACGTGGTGCGCGTGGTGCGCGACGGCGAGTCGCTCGCCCGCCAGACCGGGCTGCTCGACTCCCGGGGGCGCCCCGTGCGAGGGCTTGCGCCGGAGGTGGTCTCGGCGGGCGTCGCCGAGGCGGAGGCCGTCTGGCGGGGGGCCTTCCTCGCGCACGGCTCGCTCACGGAGCCCGGCCGCTCGATGGCGCTCGAGGTCACGTGCCCCGGGCCTGAGGCGGCGCTCGCGCTGGTCGGCGCCGCCCGCCGGCTCGGCGTGCAGGCGAAGTCGCGCGAGGTGCGCGGCGTGGACCGGGTGGTCGTGCGCGACGGCGAGGCGATCGGCGAGATCCTGCTCCGGATGGGCGCGGTCAGGACCCGGGAGGTCTGGGAGGAGCGGCGCGCGCGGCGCGAGGTGCGCGGCACCGCGAACCGGCTCGCGAACTTCGACGACGCGAACCTGCGCCGCTCGGCGCGGGCCGCGGTGGCAGCGGGGGCCCGCGTGCAGCGGGCGTTCGAGATCCTCGGCGAGGACGTGCCCGAGCACCTGCGCCAGGCGGGCGAGCTGCGCCTGGCCCACAAGCAGGCGTCCCTCGAGGAGCTGGGGCAGCTGGCCGACCCGCCGCTGTCCAAGGACGCCGTGGCGGGCCGGATCCGCCGGCTGCTGTCGACGGCGGACAAGCGCGCGATCGAGGTGGGTGTCCCCGACACGGAGTCCGGCCTGAGCCCCGAGCTGCTCGACCTCTGACCGGAGGGCGGGGGCGGCGCGGGCCGTCCCCGCCGCTCCGCAGGCGTCGGGGCGGGCGCCCGTCCATATGGTCAGACCACACGTCTCACGCGGGCCGCGAGGGTCGGCGCAGCAGCCGATTCGGGTATAGGGTCATGACGTCAGGTGACGACGACGTGACCCAAGGCTGACCGCCCGGAGGAAGACGTCGGGGGTCCCGGTCCCAGGGTCGCGGCGTGAATCATCAGCGCGCCCGTCGTGGCGCGCGGAAGTCGGCATCAACCGTGTGCGCCGGACCCCACCGGCGCGCCCTGAGGAGGGCAATCGTGACCATCCGCGTCGGGATCAACGGCTTCGGTCGGATCGGACGGAACTTCTACCGCGCTCTCGTGGAGTCGGGTGCGGACATCGAGGTCGTCGGCGTCAACGACCTGACCGACAACAAGACTCTGGCCCACCTGCTCAAGTACGACACGGTGCTCGGCCGCTTCCCGAAGTCGGTCGACTTCGACGACGAGAACATCATCGTCGACGGCCACAAGATCCGTGCGCTCGCCGAGCGTGACCCCGCCAACCTGCCCTGGGGCGAGCTGGGCGCGGACATCGTCATCGAGTCCACCGGCTTCTTCACGGACGCCACCAAGGCCAAGGCGCACATCGACGCCGGCGCCAAGAAGGTCATCATCTCCGCCCCGGCGAAGAACGAGGACGCGACCTTCGTCATGGGTGTGAACAACGACCAGTACGACCCGGCCGCGCACCACATCATCTCGAACGCGTCGTGCACGACGAACTGCCTCGCGCCGCTCGCCAAGGCCCTCAACGACTCGATCGGCATCGAGCGTGGCCTCATGACGACGATCCACGCGTACACGGGTGACCAGAACCTGCAGGACGGCCCGCACAAGGACCTCCGCCGCGCCCGCGCCGCCGCGCAGAACATCGTGCCGACCACCACGGGTGCCGCCAAGGCCGTCGCCCTGGTGCTCCCGGAGCTGAAGGGCAAGCTCGACGGCTACGCGCTGCGCGTCCCGGTCATCACCGGCTCGGCCACCGACCTCACCTTCGAGGCTCCGAAGGAGGTCACGGTCGAGGAGGTCAACGCCGCGGTCAAGGCCGCCGCCGAGGGCCCGCTCAAGGGCACCCTGGAGTACGTGGACGACGAGATCGTGTCGTCGGACATCGTCACCAACCCGCACACGAGCATCTTCGACTCGAAGCTCACCAAGGTGATCGGCAACCAGGTCAAGGTCGTCTCCTGGTACGACAACGAGTGGGGCTACTCGAACTCGCTCGTCGCGCTGACCGTCCACGTCGGCGGCAAGCTCTGACGACTCCGGCGCCCGACACCGCTCGAGCGTGAGTCACGACGTCCGCGTGCGCGCCGAACCCCGGCCGCGCACGCGGACGTCGTCATGTACGGAACAGATCACCCGCCCGGGACGGGCGGCCGCGCGACGGCCGCACGGCACGCACCGGGCCCTGACGGACAGGTGTGCCTCATGAAGACCATCGACTCCCTGGGCGAGCTGCGCGGCAAGCGCGTCCTCGTCCGCTCGGACTTCAACGTGCCGCTCGACGGCACCACCATCACGGACGACGGCCGTATCAAGGCCGCGCTGCCGACCCTGCGCCGCCTGGTCGACGCCGGCGCCCGCGTCGTCGTGACGGCCCACCTCGGCCGCCCCAAGGGCGAGCCGAACCCCGCGTACTCCCTCGCCCCCGTGGCCGCGCGCCTCGGCGAGCTGCTCGGCCAGGACGTCGTCCTCGCGGCCGACGTGACCGGCCCCTCGGCCCAGGAGACGGTCGCCGCGCTGGCCGACGGCCAGGTCGCGCTGCTGGAGAACGTGCGCTTCGACTCGCGCGAGACCTCGAAGGTCGACGCCGAGCGCGAGGAGCTGGCCGGCGAGCTGGCCGCCCTGGCGGACGCGTTCGTCTCCGACGGCTTCGGCGTCGTGCACCGCAAGCAGGCCTCGGTCTACGACGTGGCCAAGGTGCTCCCCGCCGCCGCCGGCGACCTGGTGCTCAAGGAGGTCGAGTCGCTCTCGCGCGCCACGACCGACCCGCAGCGCCCGTACGCCGTGGTGCTCGGCGGCTCGAAGGTCTCCGACAAGCTCGGCGTCATCGAGAACCTCCTGACCAAGGCCGACCGCCTGCTCATCGGCGGCGGCATGGTCTTCACGTTCCTCGCGGCGCAGGGCCACTCGGTGGGCTCCTCGCTCCTCGAGGCGGACCAGGTCGACACCGTCAAGGGCTACCTGGCGCAGGCCGCCGAGTCCGGCGTCGAGATCGTGCTGCCCACGGACATCGTCGCAGCGGACTCGTTCGCCGCCGACGCCCCGCACCGCACCGTGCCCGCCGACCAGATCCCCGACGGCACCATGGGCCTCGACATCGGCCCGGAGTCCGGCGCCCTGTTCGCGGCGCGCCTTGCGGACGCGAGGACGATCGTCTGGAACGGCCCGATGGGCGTGTTCGAGTTCGCCGCCTTCGCCGCCGGCACCCGCGCCGTCGCGCAGGGCATCGTCGACGCCACGGCCGCGGGCGCCTTCTCCATCGTCGGCGGCGGCGACTCCGCCGCGGCCGTGCGCGTGCTCGGCTTCGACGAGGACGGCTTCAGCCACATCTCCACGGGCGGCGGCGCGAGCCTCGAGCTCCTCGAGGGCAAAGAGCTCCCGGGGCTCGCGGTCCTCGGCGCCTGACACCCATCACCCCGCAGCACGAGAGAACAAGGAGCCCATCGTGGCCACCACCCGCACGCCCCTGATGGCGGGCAACTGGAAGATGAACCTGGACCACACCGAGGCGATCGCCGCGGTGCAGAAGCTCGCGTGGACGCTCAAGGACGCGAAGCACGACTACGCGGCCGTCGAGGTCGCCGTGCTGGCGCCGTTCACGGACCTGCGCTCGGTGCAGACCCTCGTCGACGCCGACAAGCTCGAGCTGCGCTACGGCGCCCAGGACCTGTCGACGCACGCGTCCGGCGCGTACACCGGTGAGATCTCGGGCCCGATGCTCGCCCGCCTGGGCTGCACCTACGTGGCCGTGGGCCACTCGGAGCGCCGCGAGTACCACGCCGAGGACGACGCCGTCGTGGGCGCCAAGGTGCGCGCCGCTTTCGAGCACGGCCTCGTGCCGATCCTCTGCGTGGGCGAGGGCCTGGACGTCCGCAAGGCGGGCGACCAGGTCTCCTACACCCTCGCGCAGGTCGACGCGGCGCTCGAGGGCGTTCCCGCCGAGCAGGCCGCGCAGGTCGTCGTGGCGTACGAGCCCGTGTGGGCCATCGGCACGGGCGAGGTCGCGACCCCCGAGGACGCGCAGGAGGTCTGCGGTGCGATCCGCGGCCGCCTCGCCGAGCTGTACGGCGCCGAGCTCGCCGCGGGCGTGCGCGTCCTGTACGGCGGTTCGGTGAAGTCGGGCAACGTCGCGCAGATCATGGCGCAGCCCGACGTCGACGGCGCCCTCGTGGGCGGGGCGAGCCTCGACCCGGTCGAGTTCGCGAAGATCGCGCGGTACCAGTCGCACGTCGCCTGACGCGACACGCACGACGGTGGGCCGTGCCCGCCGGACGGACGCCTCTCGGGATCGTCACCAGGTGGAGACATCGGTGTTCGCTTCGAGAGGCGTCCGTCACTTACTCTTGACCCGGCCGGGACGACGTCCTGGCACCGAACCCGTCCCGCGGGACGGACGACGAACGAAGGACAGCCGAGGACACCGTGGACGTTTTGCAGATCATCCTCCAGGTTCTCCTGGTCATCACCAGCGCCTTCCTGACCCTGCTGATCCTGATGCACAAGGGCAAGGGCGGCGGTCTGTCCGACATGTTCGGCGGGGGGATCTCGAGCGCTGCCGGCAGCTCCGGCGTCGCTGAGCGCAACCTCAACCGGATCACGGTGAGCTTCGCGCTCGTCTGGTTCGTCGTGATCGTGCTGCTCGGCCTCATCACGAAGGTCAGCTGACCGCACGACGCGACCGTCACCGGCTCCGTCCGGTGCGGGGGCACGGGTCCGGGGCGACGACGCGCCGGACCACGGTTCACGAAGATCGTCCGTGGGCGAACGCCCACTGAGTCGAAGGTGAGGACGACAGGACGTGGCTACAGCCGGTCATGCGATCCGGGGCTCGCGCGTAGGCGCGGGGCCCCTGGGAGAGTCCGAGCGCGGCGATGCGGCACCCCGGGTGCGGGTGTCGTACTGGTGCGCGAACGGACACGAGACGACGCCGAGCTTCTCGGCGAACGAGGACGTGGAGGCCCCGGAGTTCTGGGACTGCCCGCGGTGCGGCTTCCCCGCCGGGCTGGACGCGGCGAACCCGCCGTCGCCGGTGCGCAACGAGCCGTACAAGACGCACCTCGCGTACGTGAAGGAACGCCGGTCCGAGGAGGACGGCGCGGCCCTCCTGGAGGAGGCGCTCGCGACGCTGCGGGCCCGCCGTACGGTCCTGCGCCGGGCGAGCTGACGTCTCGACCGGTGCCCCGGGGCGGTGCCTCGGGGCACCGGGGGATGTCCACCTGTCGAGACGGGGCGTAGTCTTTCGGCATGTTCGAGGAAGGACAGCTCTACGCCCCCGTCACCGAGGACGAGAACGGCGTCACGGTGCACCTCACGGACGACCACCCCGGTGCGAACGACCCGGAGTACCGCCGCCGTCGGGAGGTCATCGCCGGCCCCGCGCTGCGCTGGTCACCCGGTGACCCCGTGCCTCAGGTCGACTACACCCCCGCGGAGAACGAGATCTGGCGCACCGTGTGCGCCGAGCTCGCGCCCAAGCACGAGCGGCTGGCGATCCGCGGTTACCTCGAGGGCAAGGAGGCCCTCGGACTGCCCACCGACCGCGTGCCGCAGCTCGACGAGGTCAGCGCGGGCCTGGAACGCCTGAGTGGCTTCCGCCTGCACCCGGCCGCCGGACTCGTGCCCCTGGACCAGTTCTACGGGTCCCTCGCCGACGGCGTCTTCCACTCCACGCAGTACCTGCGGCACGGCTCGCAGCCGCTGTACACCCCGGAGCCGGACATCATCCACGAGGTGGTGGGCCACGGGAACCTGCTCGCGAACCCCGCCATCGCCGAGGTGAAGCGCCGGGCCGGGGAGGCGGCGCGGCGGTGCGAGACCGCGGAGGGTCTGCAGTTCGTCGCCGACGTCTTCTGGTTCACGATCGAGTTCGGCGTCATGTACGAGGACGGGGAGCTGCGGGCCTACGGCGCCGGCCTGCTGTCGTCGTACGGCGAGATCGAGGAGTTCCGTGGCGCGACCGTCCTGCCGCTCGACTTCTACTCCATGGGCACGGTCGAGTACGACATCTCGCACTACCAGCCCACGCTCTTCGCGTGCGACGGCATGAACGAGCTCACCGAGCGGGTGGGGCAGTTCTTCGCCGAGTTCGACGACGAGACCCCCGGACGCCTGCTCGCTGCCCGGCACCGGTCGGCCAGCTGACCCTCGCAGCCGAAGGACGACGACGGCCCCCTCGCCGTGGAGCGAGGGGGCCGTCGTCCTGCGTCGTCCGGTCCGGGCGCGATCCTCAGGAGGCGGGCGCGGCCGCGGCGGCGTCGAGCAGCCACAGCGTGCGCTCGGTGCCCCGCGCGCCGGCGGCGGGCACCTCGGCCACCGGCCCGCCCGCCAGCGCGGCGGCGGCCTGTGCGGCCTTCTCTGCTCCCGCGGCCACGACCCAGACCTCGCGCGCGCGGCGCAGGGCGTCGAACGTCAGCGAGACGCGCTCCGGCGGCGGCTTGGGGGAGCCGTGCACCCCGACCGTCGCGCCGCGGGCGGCGAGTCCCTCGTGGCCCGGGAACAGGGAGGCGACGTGGCCGTCCGGGCCCATGCCGAGCATGAGGACGTCGAACTCCGGCACCGCCGGGGCGTCGTCCGCGCCGGCGGCGGGGGCGAAGCGCGCGAGCTCTGCCGCGTAGGCCGCGGCCGACTCCTCCGGCGTCCCGACCGTGGCCCCGTCGATGACGACGCCCGGCGCGGGCATCGCGTGCACGTTCTCGGCCGGCAGGCCGGAGCCCGCCACCAGGGCGTCCACGAGGGCGTCCCTCGTCTGGGTCTCGTTGCGGTCCGGGTCGCCGTCGGGCAGGAACCGCTCGTCGCCCCACCACAGGTGCACGCCGGACCAGTCCACGGCCGCGGTCAGCGGGCTCGCCGCCACGGCTGCGAGGGTCTTGATGCCGACGGTGCCGCCGGTCAGGACGGCGTGCACGGGGGTGCGCACGGACTGGGCGTCGAGGAGCCGCGTCAGCAGGCGCGCCGCGGCGGCCTCGGCGAGGACGGCGGCGTCCGGGTGGACGACGACGAGCGGCGTGGCCCCGGGCGTGCTCACGCCTTCGCCTTCGCCCGCGACGAGGCCCGGACGGTCTCGACCCGCGTGAGGCCCTTGGTGAGGACCTCGCCGTACAGCTCGTCGGGGTCGAGGCGTCGCAGCTCCTCGATGAGCGCCTCGCTCAGGGCGCGGATGGGCAGGGCCATCCGGCGCTCCGGCTTCTCGGGCTGCGTGATCGCCACGACGCGCCCGTCGGGCCGGTCGAGCACGATCGGCCCGCTCTTGCGCTCCAGCGTCACGCGGGTGATGGCGTCGTCGCTGTCGGTGCGCACCACCGTGGCGGGGCAGCGCAGCCGCTGGCCGAGCCAGGCGGCGAGCAGGTCCAGGGAGGTGTGCTGCTCCTGGCCCTCGACGCGCACGGCCGTGACGGGCTCGTACGGGGGCTGCTCGACGGCCGCGGCGATGAGGCCGCGCCACAGGGTGACGCGGGCCCATGCCAGGTCGGTGTCGCCCGGGCTGAAGGTGCCCGCGAGGCGGTGCAGCATCGCGACGGGGTCGGCAGCGGTGGTGGTGTCGGTGATGCGGCGCTGCGCCATCGCGCCCATCGGGTCGGCCGACGGGTCGTCCGGGCCGCCGGTGGGCCACCACACGACGATGGGCGCGTCGGGCAGCAGGAGCGGCATGACGAGCGTGTCGGGGTGCTCCAGCATCGGCGCGCCGGCCCGCAGCACGACGACCTCCGAGGCGCCGGCATCGCCGCCGACGCGGATCTCGGCGTCAAGACGCGGGGCGCCGGAGCCGCTCCGGGCGAGCGGGGCGATGACGATGACGCGGCAGGGGTGCTCGTGGCTCGCCTGGTTGGCCGCGCGGACCGAGTCCTCGATGTCGGTCTCCTCGGCGGCGACGACGAGGGTCAGGACCCGGCCGAGCGCCACGGCGCCGCCCTCGTCCCGCAGGTGGGCCAGCCGCTTGCCGACCGCGTTGGTGGTCGTGTCCGGCATGTCGATGATCATCGCGGGTCTCCTGGGTGGATGCGGCACTGGTGGGTGCGGCACAGGTGGGTGCGGCTGGCCGCGGCGCGGGCGGCGTCGTGCGCGGGACGGGTCGGGCGGACGGTCACGGCCGCCGCCACGACCGGCCGTCGCGGGCCATCATCGCGTCCGCCGACGGCGGGCCCCAGGTGCCCGAGGGGTAGGGCTCGGGCTTGCCCTTGCCGGCCCAGTACGAGGTGATCGGGTCGAGGATCTTCCAGGAGAGCTCGACCTCCTCGCGGGTCGGGAACAGCGGCGGGTCGCCGAGCAGCACGTCGAGGATGAGCCGCTCGTAGGCCTCGGGCGACGACTCGGTGAACGAGTGGCCGTAGCCGAAGTCCATCGTCACGTCGCGCACCTCCATCGCGGTGCCCGGCACCTTGGCTCCGAACCGCAGCGTGACGCCCTCGTCCGGCTGCACGCGGATGACCAGCGCGTTGCTGCCGAGGTCCGAGGTCAGCGACGACTCGAACGGCAGGTGCGGCGCCTTCTTGAAGACGACGGCGACCTCGGTCACGCGTCGCCCGAGGCGCTTGCCGGTGCGCAGGTAGAAGGGGACGCCCGCCCAGCGGCGGTTGTCGATCTCGAGCTTGACCGCCGCGAACGTCTCCGTCGTGGAGTCGGGGTTGAAGCCCTCCTCCTCGAGGAACCCGACGACCTTCTCGCCGCCCTGCCAGGCGGCGGCGTACTGGCCGCGCGCGGTGTGGCGCCCGAGGTCGCGGGGCAGGCGCACCGACGACAGCGCCTTGATCTTCTCCGCCCGCAGCGCGTCCGCGTCGAAGTTCACCGGTTCCTCCATGGCGACCAGCGCCAGGAGCTGCAGCAGGTGGTTCTGGATGACGTCGCGGGCCGCGCCGATGCCGTCGTAGTAGCTGGCGCGGCCGCCGATGCCGATGTCCTCGGCCATCGTGATCTGCACGTGGTCCACGTAGTTGCTGTTCCACAGCGGCTCGAACATCTGGTTCGCGAACCGCAGGGCCAGCAGGTTCTGGACGGTCTCCTTGCCCAGGTAGTGGTCGATGCGGAAGACCGACTCCGGTTCGAAGACCTGGGAGACGACGGAGTCGAGCTCGCGGGCGCTCTCGAGGTCGTGCCCGAACGGCTTCTCGATGACGACGCGGCGCCACGCGTCCGCGGACGACTTCGACAGGCCGGACTGCGACAGCTGCTGGCACACGACCGGGAACGCGCTGGGCGGCACGGACAGGTAGAAGGCGTGGTTGCCGCCGGTGCCGCGCTCGGCGTCGAGCTGCTCGACGGTCTGGCGCAGCCGCTCGAAGGCGTCGGCGTCGTCGAACGAGCCCTGCACGAACCGGATGCCCTCGGCGAGCTGCTGCCAGGTCGCTTCGCGGAAGGGCGTGCGGGCGTGCTCCTTGACCGCGTCGTGGACGACCTGCGCGAAGTCCTCGTCCTCCCAGTCCCGGCGGGCGAAGCCCGTCAGCGCGAAGCCGGGCGGCAGGAGGCCGCGGTTCGCCAGGTCGTACACGGCGGGCATGAGCTTCTTGCGCGACAGGTCGCCGGTGACCCCGAAGATCACGAGCCCGCTGGGGCCGGCGATGCGGGGGAGGCGCAGGTCGAGCGGGTCGCGCAGCGGGTTGTGCTCGGCGGTGATCTTGGCCGGTCTCACGAGGTGGGCACCGTTCTTCGTCGTGCGGGCGGGGGAAGGATGCGGCGGGTGGTGTGGGCCCGGGGCGCGGGTCGGGCGCTCCGGGCGGGGCGCGGGTCAGGCGCCCTTTGCCTCGAGGCCGGCGGTGGCGGTGTCCAGGAGCTCGGTCCAGGAGTCCTCGAACTTGCGGACGCCGTCGGTCTCGAGGTGGTCGGTGACCTCGCGGAGGGAGACCCCGAGCGACTCGATGGTCTCGACGGTGCGGCGCGCGGCGCTCGCGATGCCGCGGACGGTGTCGCCCGTGACGGTGCCGTGGTCGGCGAACGCCTGGAGCGTGGGCTCGGGCATCGTGTTCACGACGCCGTCGGTGACCAGCTCGGAGACGTACATCGTGTCGGGGTAGTCCGGGTTCTTCACGCCGGTCGAGGCCCACAGCGGCCGCTGGGGGTGGGCGCCGGACGCGGCGAGCGAGCGCCACTCGTCCGTGCCGACGAACTGCTCGTACGCCTCGAACGCGAGGCGCGCGTTCGCGACGGCGGCCTGCCCGCGCAGGTCGAGGGCCTCGGGGGTGCCGATCTTCTCGAGCGCGGCGTCGACCGAGGAGTCCACCCGCGAGACGAAGAAGGAGGCGACGGACCCGATCGGGCCGAGGTCGATGCCGTCCGCGCGGGCCTGCTCGAGGCCGATCGCGAACGCCTGCATCACGGCGCGATAGCGCTCGATGGAGAAGATGAGGGTCACGTTGACGCTGATCCCCTGGGCGAGGGTGCGCGAGATCGCGTCGAGCCCGGGGACGGTCGCGGGGATCTTGATGAAGACGTTCGGCCGGTCCACGGTGCGCCACAGGCGCTCCGCGACCACGACCGTCTTGTCGGCGTCGTAGGCGAGGCGCGGGTCCACCTCGATCGACACGCGGCCGTCCACGCCGTCGGTGGCGTCGTAGACCGGGCGCAGCAGGTCGGCGGCCGCGCGCACGTCGTCCGTGGTGATGGTCTCGACCGCGGCGTCCACGTCGCTGCCGGCGAGCTCGGCCAGCTGGGCGTCGTAGGCGTCGCCGCTGGAGAGCGCCTTGGCGAAGATGGTCGGGTTGGTCGTGACGCCGACGACGCCGCGCTCGGCGACGAGGGCCGCGAGGTTGCCGCTGCGCAGCCGCTCCCGCGAGAGGTCGTCGAGCCAGATGGACACCCCGGCTCCGGTCAGGTCGGTGATCGGTGCGGGGACGGTGCTCTGCGTCATCGGACGTCCTTCCGAGGTCGGAGGCCCCCGCCGGCGGTCTGTCGACGGGAACCGGGTGGGGCGCCGTCGTGCGGCGCCCCACCGGGAAATCTACGAGGGCTCAGGCGGCGTCGCCAGCGCCGCGCACGGCGGCGAGCGACTCCCGCGCGGCGGCCGCGACGGCCTCCGCGGTGATCCCGAACTCGCGGTAGAGCGTCTGGTAGTCCGCCGACGCCCCGTAGTGCTCGAGCGAGACGCTGCGGCCGGCGTCGCCGACCACGTCGCGCCAGCCCTGCGCGATGCCCGCCTCGACCGAGACGCGGGCCTTGACCGCGGCCGGCAGCACCGACTCGCGGTACGCGGCGTCCTGCTTGTCGAACCACTCGCGGCTCGGCATGGACACGACGCGGGCGGCCACGCCCTCGGCCGCGAGCTGCTCGCGGGCCTGCACGGCGAGCTGCACCTCGGAGCCGGTGCCGACGAGGATCACGTCGGGCGTGCCCTCCGTGTCCAGCAGCGTGTAGGCGCCCTTGAGCGTCCCCTCGGCGCCGGCGAAGCCGTCGGCGCCACGCGGGAACGTGGGTACGTTCTGGCGGGTCAGGACGATGCCGGCCGGGTTCGCCGTGTTCTCGAGGATCCCGCGCCAGGCCCAGGCGGTCTCGTTCGCGTCGGCGGGGCGCACGACGTCGAGGCCGGGGATGGCGCGCAGCGCCGCGAGGTGCTCGACCGGCTGGTGCGTGGGGCCGTCCTCGCCGAGGCCGATCGAGTCGTGGGTCCACACGAAGGTCGTCGGGATCTCCATGAGGGCCGCGAGGCGCACCGAGGCGCGCATGTAGTCGGCGAACTGGAGGAACGTGCCGCCGTACGGGCGGGTGAGGCCGTGCAGCACGATGCCGTTGAGGATCGAGCCCATGCCGTGCTCGCGGATGCCGAAGTGCAGCGTGCGGCCGTAGGGGTTGCCGGGGAACTTCTTGGTCGCGTGCTCCACGGGGATGAACGACGGCTCGCCGTCCATCGTCGTGTTGTTCGAGCCGGCGAGGTCGGCGGAGCCGCCCCACAGCTCGGGGAGCACGTCCTTGAGCGCGGTGAGCACCTTGCCGGAGGCGGCGCGGGTGGCGACACCCTTCTCGGAGGCCTCGAACACGGGCAGCTCGTCGGTCCAGCCGGCGGGCAGCTCGTGGGCCACGAGGCGGTCGAGCAGCGCGGCGCGCTCGGGGGTGGCGGTGCGCCACGCGGCGTACGAGCGGTCCCAGGCGGCGCGCTCGTCGGCCTGCCGGCCGGCGACGGAACGCGTGTACTCGAGCACCTCGTCGTCGACGGCGAACGTGGCCTCGGGGTCGAGCCCGAGCGCGACCTTGAGGCCGGCGACCTCGTCGGCGCCCATCGCGGACCCGTGGATGCCGCCGGTGTTCTGCTTGGTGGGCGACGGCCAGCCGATGATGGTGCGCAGCGCGATGAACGACGGCCGGTCGGTCTCGGCCTTGGCGGCGGCGATCGCCGCGGCGAGCGCGTCGACGTCCTCGGCGTAGCCGGTGCCGCCCTGCGTCCAGTCGACGCGCTGCGTGTGCCAGCCGTAGGCGGCGTAGCGGGCCAGCGTGTCCTCGGTGAACGCGATGTCCGTGTCGTCCTCGATGGAGATCTTGTTGTCGTCCCAGATCACCACGAGGTTGCCGAGCTTCTGCGTGCCGGCGAGGGACGAGGCCTCGGAGGTGACGCCCTCCTGCAGGTCGCCGTCGGAGGCGATGACATACACGTGGTGGTCGAACGGCGACTCGCCGGGCGCGGCGTCGGGGTCGAGCAGGCCCCGCTCGCGGCGGGACGCGAACGCCATGCCGACGGCGGAGGCGAGGCCCTGGCCGAGCGGCCCCGTGGTGATCTCGACGCCGGGGGTGTGGCGGTACTCGGGGTGGCCGGGGGTCTGCGAGCCCCAGGTGCGCAGGGCCTCGAGGTCCGACAGCTCCATCCCGTAGCCGGCGAGGAACAGCTGCAGGTACAGCGTGAGCGAGGAGTGGCCCGCGGACAGGACGAACCGGTCACGGCCGACCCAGTGCGGGTCGGAGGGGTCGTGCCGCAGCGTCTTCTGGAACAGCAGGTACGCGGCGGGGGCGAGGGAGATCGCCGTGCCGGGGTGGCCGTTGCCGACCTTCTCGACGGCGTCGGCCGCCAGCGCCTTGATGGTCTTCACCGCGCGGTCGTCGAGCGAGCTCCACTCGAGCGGGGCGACGACGGGGTCGAACGCGTTCACAGATGTGCCTCTTTCCTGCCCGGAGCGAGCCCCCGGGTGATTGCTGCTGCTCTGCCGGTACGGGGCGCCGTCGCGTCGGACACCGCACGGGTCCTGCGTGCGACGGCGGGGCACGGTGGCGAGGGTCCGACCGGGTGGGCGGTCCGCTGTTCACCGTTGTGCAGCACCACCCTAGCGCCGTGCATTCCCGTCACGCCCGTCCCGGGGCTCTCCGTCCCACCAGATGGGCGGGCGTGGACACCGGTGCGGCGGCGGGCCCCGCGGGGGTCGGAGGGAGATGACGACGAGCCGGGCATTTCTCACAGGCCCCCGGGCCTGGCCCGGGCCGCCGGTCCGGTGACCTCGGCGTACGATGAGGCGGCGGCAGACCCACGCCGCCCGAGCTCCCCGGACCCCCAGCCGAGAACGGACAAGCACGCGCGTGAGCACCACGAGCACCACGACGCCCCATCCCTCGACGCCCACCCGTGCCGCGGTGCGGGCGGAGCGGGAGCGTGCCGATGCCGTCCGGGCGGAGCGCCGCGGTGCTCCCGCGGGTCCGGCCAAGGGGTGGCGCGACCGCGTCGGCGCGTACGTCGCGCTGACCAAGCCGCGCATCATCGAGCTGCTGCTCGTCACCACGCTGCCCACGATGATCCTCGCCGAGGGCGGGCTCCCGTCGCTGTGGCTGGTCCTGCTCACCCTGGTCGGCGGCACCCTCGCGGCCGCGTCGGCCAACGTCTTCAACTGCTACCTGGACCGTGACATCGACCAGGTGATGAACAGGACCAAGCGCCGCCCGCTGGCGACGGGGGAGATCACGCCGCGCGCCGCGCTCGTGTTCGCCACCGTGCTCGGGGCCGTGTCCCTGCTGTGGTTCGCGCTGCTGGTCAACCCGGCGTCCGCGTGGCTCACGTTCGCGGCCATCGCGATCTACGTGGTCGGCTACACGATGATCCTCAAGCGGCGCACCCCGCAGAACATCGTGTGGGGCGGCATCGCCGGCTGCATGCCCGTCTTCATCGGCTGGGCCGCCGTCACGGACTCGCTCAGCTGGGCCGCCGTCGCGCTGTTCGGCGTGATCTTCTTCTGGACGCCCCCGCACTACTGGCCGCTGTCCGTGAAGTTCAAGAAGGACTACGCCAACGCCGGCGTGCCGATGCTCCCCGTGGTCGCCACCGACCGCCGCGTCGCGATCGAGATGGTCGCGCACACGGTGGCGATGATCGCCTGCTCGCTCGCGCTGATCCCGCTCGCCGGCATGTCGTGGTTCTACACGGCGGTCGCCGTCCTGTCGGGCGGCTGGTTCCTCTACCTCGTGATCGCGATGCTGCGCCGCGCGGGCCACCCCGAGCGAGGCAAGCTCGGCGCGATGAAGGTCTTCCACGGCTCGATCACGTACCTCACGGTGCTGTTCATCGCCGTGGCCGTGGACGTCTTCCTGCCCTTCTGACGCCTCCCCCCGAGGCATGATGGGCCGGTGCCCGACACGTCGACCGCCCCGACCCTCCCGCCCGCGCTGACGGCCGCGCTGCAGGACTACCTCGCGCACCTCGGCGTCGAGCGCGGGCTGTCGGCCAACACCGTGGCGGCCTACCGGCGCGACCTCGGGCGCTACGCCCGCCACCTCGACGCCACCGGCCGGGCGGGTCTGGACCACGTGGGGGAGCGCGACGTCGAGGACTACGTGGTGGTGCTGCGCCAGGGGTCGGACGGCGGCGCCCCGCTGTCACCGTCCTCGACCGCCCGGGCCCTGGCCGCGGTGCGTGGCTGGCACCGCTTCGCGCACGCCGAGGGCGTCACGCGCGCCGATCCCGCGGCGCAGGTGCACGCCCCGAGCTCCCTGCGCCGCCTGCCGCACGCGCTGTCCGTGGACGAGGTGGCGCGCCTGCTCGACGCGGCCGGGACGGGCGAGGGTGCCGTCCCGCTGCGCGACCGCGCGCTGCTCGAGCTGCTCTACTCCACCGGTGGTCGCATCAGCGAGGTCGTGGGCCTGGACGTCGACGACGTCGACGGGCTGCGCCCCGCCGGCGGCGCCCCGGGGCCCGACGACGAACTCGCCGGCTCCGGCTCGGTGCGGCTGCGGGGCAAGGGGGACAAGGAGCGGGTCGTGCCGGTCGGCTCCTACGCCCGCACCGCCCTGGACGCCTACCTGGTCCGCGCCCGCTCGCCGCTGGCGTCCGCGGGCCGGGGCACGCCGGCGCTGTTCCTCAACACCCGCGGCGCGCGGCTGTCGCGGCAGAGCGCCTGGTCCGTGCTGCAGGGTGCGGCCGAGCGGGCGGGACTGACGCAGCACGTGTCGCCGCACACGCTGCGGCACTCGTTCGCGACGCACCTGCTGGCCGGCGGCGCCGACGTCCGCGTGGTGCAGGAGCTGCTCGGGCACGCCTCGGTGACGACCACGCAGATCTACACGATGGTGACGCCCGACGCCCTGCGCGAGGTGTACGCGGCGGCGCACCCCCGGGCCCTCGGCTGAGCGGTCGCGGACGAAGGGCGGCGCGCCCGGCGTGCCGCCCGGGCCCCGGGAGGGGCTGGGGTAGCGTGACGCAGGTGAGCGAGGGACTCGGGAGCGACACCATGACGCAGACGACCACGAGCGACGCCTCACCGGCCGCGGTCACCGCGACCAGCCCCACGCCGGGCAGTCCGGCCGGGACGGAGGAGCCGCGCACCGACGTCGTCGGGCGGCCGCTGCCCGACTTCCGCGACCCGGCCCCGCTGGCGTCGCACGGGCCCGCGCGCATCGTCGCGATGTGCAACCAGAAGGGCGGCGTCGGCAAGACCACCACGACGATCAACCTGGGCGCCGCGCTGGCCGAGTACGGCCGTCGCGTGCTGCTGGTCGACTTCGACCCCCAGGGCGCCGCGTCGGTGGGCGTGGGCGTCAGCCCGCACGACCTCGACCTCAGCGTCTACAACCTGCTCATGGAGCGCGACGTCAGCTTCACCGACGTGCTGCAGCCCACGAACATCGAGGGCCTGGACGTGCTGCCGGCCAACATCGACCTGTCGGCGGCGGAGGTGCAGCTCGTCGGCGAGGTGGCCCGCGAGTCGGTGCTGGCCCGCGCGCTGCGCCCGGCGCTGGACGACTACGACGTCATCCTCGTGGACTGCCAGCCGTCGCTGGGCCTGCTCACCGTCAACGCGCTGACGGCCGCGCACGGCGTGCTCATCCCGCTGGAGTGCGAGTTCTTCGCGCTGCGCGGCGTCGCGCTCCTCGTGGAGACCATCGAGAAGGTGCGCGACCGCCTCAACCCGGCGCTCGAGATCGACGGCATCCTGCCGACCATGTACGACTCGCGCACGCTCCACTCCCGCGAGGTCGTGGCCCGGGTGCACGAGGCCTTCGGGGACACGCTGCTGCACACCGTCATCGGGCGCACCGTGAAGTTCCCGGACGCCTCCGTCGCCGCCGAGCCGATCACCAACTACGCCCCGACGCACGCCGGAGCCGCCGCGTACCGGCAGCTCGCGCGCGAGCTCGTCGCCCGTGGTGACGCCGCCTGACGTCGCCGCGGAGCCTGCCGCCGACGTCGCGGAGCCCGGGGCGGCGGCCGACGCCCCGCCCGCGGGTTTCGAGGTGCACCTCGCGAACTTCACCGGCCCGTTCGACCTGCTGCTGTCGCTGATCGCGAAGCACGAGCTCGACGTCACCGAGGTGGCGCTCGCGGCCGTGACGGACGAGTTCGTCGCGCACATCCGCGCCGCGGACGCCGCCGCACGCGAGGCGACGGCCCGCGGCGAGGAGCATCCCTCGTGGGACCTCGGCACCGCCAGCGAGTTCCTGGTCGTGGCGGCCACGCTGCTCGACCTCAAGGCGGCGCGGCTGCTGCCCGGCGTCGTCGAGGAGGACGCGGAGGACCTGGAGCTGCTCGAGGCCCGCGACCTGCTGTTCGCCCGGCTGCTGCAGTACCGCGCCTACAAGGAGGTCTCCGGGATCCTCGCCGAGCGGCTCGAGACCGAGGGGCGCCGCGTGCCGCGCTCCGTGCCGCTCGAGCCGCACCTGACGGCCCTGCTGCCCGAGCTCGTGTGGACGCTCGACGGCGCCCGCCTCGCGGAGCTGGCGGCGAAGGCGCTCGAGCCGAAGGCACCGCCGGTCGTCGGCCTCGACCACCTGCACGCGCCGGCGGTGAGCGTGCGCGAGCAGGCCGGGGTCGTCGCGCGCCGGCTGCGGCGCGAGCACGTCGTGACGTTCCGCGCGCTCGTCGCGGGGGAGGAGCGACTCGTCGCGGTGGCGCGGTTCCTGGCGCTGCTGGAGCTGTTCCGGGGCGGCCGGGTCGCCTTCGAGCAGGCCACCGCGCTGGGGGAGCTCACGGTGCGGTGGACCGCCGGCGACGGCGAGCAGGACGGGGACGACGACGGCGCGCTCGCCGCCGGGTTCGAGGAGTTCGACGGGGCCGCGGCGCCAGACGGCGGCCCGGACGTGACGGAGGTCGTGGCATGACGCAGGAGACGGGCACGACCGGCACGGAGGCCGCGGACGAGGCGGAGACCGGCCCCGACGCTGCGGGACCCGCCGAGGCAGGGGTCGCCGACCGTCCCGTGCCCGAGCTCGAGGTCGACGTGGACGAGCTGCCCGGCGGCCTGGCCGCGGCGCTGGAGGCGGTGCTCATGGTCACGGAGTCGCCCGTGCCGGTGGAGCGGCTGGCGGCCGGGGTCGCGCGGCCGGTGCCGGAGGTGGCCGCCGTCCTGGAGGACCTCGCGGCGGAGTACCGCGGCGAGACGGGCGGGCGCCCGCGCGGGTTCGAGCTGCGGGAGGGCGCGGACGGCTGGCGGGTCTACTCCGCGCGGGCGCAGGCCGACGTGGTGGGCGCGTTCGTGCTGGAGGGGCAGTCGTCGCGGCTCAGCCAGGCGGCGCTGGAGACGCTCGCGGTCGTCGCCTACCGCCAGCCGGTCACGCGGGGGCAGGTCTCGGCGGTGCGCGGCGTCAGCGTGGACGGCGTCGTGCGCACGCTGCTCGCGCGGGGGCTGATCGCGGAGACCGGCCAGGACCCGATGACGGGCGCCGTGCTGTTCGGCACCACCGGGGAGTTCCTGGACCGGATGGGCTGGACGTCGCTCGACGCGCTGCCGCCGCTCGCCCCGCACCTGCCCGACGTGGGGGAGGCGATCGGCCTGGACCCGTCCTCGGCCCTGCCCGCGAACCTGTCCGCGGACCCGACCGAGGACGGGCTCGGCGCGTGAGGGGCTGACCTCAGGCGACGGTGGCGTCGACGGTGACGTCGACGTTGCCGCGCGTGGCGTTCGAGTACGGGCACACCTGGTGCGCGCCGGCCACGAGGGCATCGGCGGTGGCCTGGTCGACGCCGGTCATCTCAGCGTGCAGCGCGACGGCGAGGCGGAACCCGCCGTCGTCGGTCGGCAGGAGCGAGACCTCCGCGACGACGGCGGAGTCACTCATCGCGGCCTTCTCCCGTCGCGCGACGACCTTCAGCGAGGAGTGGAAGCACGCGGCGTACCCGGCGGCGAAGAGCTGCTCGGGGTTGGTGGCGCCGCCGGCGCCGCCCATCTCCTTGGGGATGGCGAGGTCGACGTCGAGCAGGCCGTCGTCCGACCGCGAGCGGCCGTCCCGTCCGTCTCCGGTGGCGGTGGCGACCGCGGTGTAGAGCGCGCTCATGCTGGTCCTCCTGGGTAGGCTCTCTAGTAGAGTTACTAGTTCGTCTACTAGACCACGCGTCGTCCGTCGCCGCAAGCATCAGGTGCCGCGACACGGCGCCCGGAGGCGTCGCGGCGTGAGAGGTTGGTGGGATGGGAACCAGGACGGCGGCCGCGACCCCCGAGCGGGCGCCCGCGCGCGGGCGGGTGCGTGACCGGATCCTCGAGGCGGGGAGCCGGCTGTTCTACGCGGACGGGATCCGCGCCGTGAGCGCCGACAAGATCATCGCCGCGGCCGAGGTGTCCAAGGTCACGTTCTACCGGCACTTCCGGACGAAGGACGACCTCGTCGTCGCCTACCTGGACGCGATCGCGGAGGAGGAGCGGGCGCAGCTGGCGCGCCTGCGCGACGAGCACGACGGCGACCCCGGTGCCGCGCTCGCTGCCCTGGCCGACGTGCTGGGTACCGTGGCGCGGGCCCCGGAGTTCCGCGGCTGTGCGTTCGTCAACGCCGGGGCGGAGTACGCCGATCCGGCCCATCCCGTGCGGCAGGCCGTGGCACGGCACCGTGCCCGCTACGCGGGCTTCTTCGCCGACGTCGCGCGCGAGGACGGGGCGGGTGACCCGCACGCCGCCGCCGCCGAGCTGATGATGCTGCGCGACGGCGCCATGGTGTGCGGGGACGTGGACGACGCCCGCGCCGTCGCGCCCCGCCTCGCGTCCGCGTTCGCGGCGGTGCTCGCGGCACACCGGCGGACGGCGCCGTCGGGCGGAGCCGGCACGACCTGAGAGAATCGGGCACCATGAGCACCGAACGCCGCGGCGGGAGCCGCCGCACCAGCCGCCCCCAGGGACCCTCAGCGCAGCGCTCGCAGCGTCCCCGCAAGCCCGCCCCCCGTCGCCCCGCCCCGCGCTCCGGCGAGCCGGACCGCGACGTCCACGTCGCCGACGGCGTCCGCCTGCAGAAGGTGCTCGCGCAGGCCGGCCTGGGCTCGCGCCGCAAGTGCGAGGAGCTCATCGCCGAGGGGCACGTCGAGGTGGACGGCGTGCTCGTCACCGAGCTCGGTGTGCGCGTGGACCCCGCGAAGGCGCAGGTGCACGTGGACGGCATGCGCATCCAGCTCGACGCGTCCAAGGTGACGATCGCGCTCAACAAGCCGCTGGGCGTGGTGTCGACGATGAGCGACCCGGACGGCCGCCCGACGCTCGCCGACCTGGTCAAGGACCGCCCCGAGCGCCTGTTCCACGTCGGCCGGCTCGACGCCGACAGCGAGGGCCTGCTGCTGCTCACCAACGACGGCGAGCTCGCGAACCGCCTCGCCCACCCGCGGTACGAGATCCGCAAGACCTACCTCGTCACGGTCACGGGCGGCGAGTTCTACCCGCGCCACGCCAAGCAGCTGACCGAGGGCGTGGAGCTCGATGACGGCCTCGCCCGCGCCGACAAGGTGCGCGTCGTGGACGCCGTGCCCGGTGAGACGATGCTCGAGGTCGTGCTGCACGAGGGCCGCAACCGCATCGTGCGCCGCATGCTGGACGCCGTCGGCTTCCCGGTGACCCGCCTCGTGCGCACCCGCATCGGCCCCATCGCCCTGGGCGACCTGCGCGTCGGGCGCACGCGGGTGCTCGGGCGCACCGAGCTCGGCACCCTCATGCGCGACGTCGACATGTGACGTCACGCCCCCGTCCTCCCGTCCTCCCCGCCCAGCAGAACCCGCGCGGTACCGCCGCGCGACAACAGAAGGTGAGCTCTCACGTGGTCGTCATCGCCGTCGACGGTCCCTCCGGGTCCGGCAAGTCCAGCGTCTCGAAGGCGGTGGCGGCCCGGCTCGGGCTCGCCTACCTCGACACGGGCGCCATGTACCGCGCCGCGACGCTGTGGTGCGTCGAGAGCGGCGCGGACCTGGCCGACCAGGCCGCCGTCGCCGACGCGGTGCGGGCCATGCCGCTGGACATGGGCGTGGACCCTGCGGCGCCGACCGTGCACCTGGGCGGGCGCGACGTCGCCGAGGCGATCCGCACCACCGAGGTCTCCACCGCCGTGTCGCAGGTGGCGACCAACCTCGAGGTCCGCGCCGAGCTGCGCCGGCGCCAGCGCGCCGTCATCGAGGCGGAGAACGCGCCCGGCGGATTCTCGGACGGGCACGGCATCGTGGCCGAGGGGCGCGACATCACGACCGTCGTCGCCCCCGACGCGGACGCCCGCGTGTTGCTCACCGCCAGCGAGGAGGCGCGCCTGCGCCGCCGCTCCCTCGAGGTGCACGGCGCGGCCGACGCCTCCGCCGTCGAGGCCACGCGCGACCAGGTGCTGCGCCGCGACCGCGACGACTCGACGGTCAGCCAGTTCCAGGTCGCGGCCGACGGCGTCGCGACCGTCGACTCGTCCGACCTCGACTTCGACCAGACGGTCGACGCCGTCCTGGCCGTCGTCGCGCAGGTCACCGCCTGACCCGACCCGGGCACGGCGCCCCTGTCGGCGCGCCCGCCGCGGCCCCCGTCGCACGGCCTTCCGGCCGGGTGACGGGGGTCTCGTTCGTGACACGCCGCCGGGCCTGGGAGAATGGTGCCCATGACCACTCCCGCCGACGGCTCCGTGCCCGCTGCCGAGCCCACCGACGACCCGACCACCGCACCCGCGGACGCCGCCGAGGCGGCGGAGCCCGCGCGCGACGCGGTGGCCGAGGTCCTCGAGTCCGAGGGTGACGACGAGGCGCGCGAGCGCGCGCTGCGCGCGGGCCTGGAGGACTTCGAGCTCGACGAGGCCGACCGTGCCCTGCTCGACGCCGAGTGGGACGAGGAGGGCTTCGGCAGCGGCGAGGCGCCGCTGCCCGTCCTCGCCGTCGTCGGGCGACCGAACGTCGGCAAGTCGACGCTGGTCAACCGCATCCTCGGCCGCCGCGAGGCCGTCGTCGAGGACACGCCGGGCGTCACGCGCGACCGCGTCAGCTACCCGGGCGAGTGGTCCGGGCGCGAGTTCACCCTCGTGGACACGGGCGGCTGGGAGGTCGACGTCGCCGGCATCGAGTCCAAGGTCGCCGAGCAGGCCGAGGTGGCGGTCGCCCTCGCCGACGCCGTGATCTTCGTCGTCGACTCGACGGTGGGCGCGACGTCGACGGACGAGCGCGTCGTCGAGCTGCTGCGCCGCTCCGGCAAGCCCGTCGTGCTGTGCGCCAACAAGGTGGACGGCCCCTCCGGCGAGGCGGACGCCGCGTACCTGTGGTCGCTCGGGCTGGGCGAGCCGCACCCCGTCTCCGCGCTGCACGGGCGCGGCACCGGCGACCTGCTCGACGCCGCCATGAAGGTGCTGCCCGAGGTCTCCGAGCACGGCGAGCTGCGGCCGGCCGGCCCGCGCCGCGTGGCGCTGGTCGGGCGCCCGAACGTCGGCAAGTCGTCGCTCCTGAACAAGATCGCCGGCGCCGAGCGCGTCGTCGTCGACGAGACCGCCGGCACCACCCGCGACCCCGTCGACGAGCTCGTCGAGATCAAGGGCGTGCCGTACTGGTTCGTCGACACCGCCGGCATCCGCCGCCGTGTGCACCAGACGCGCGGCGCGGACTTCTACGCCTCCCTGCGCACGCAGGCCGCGATCGAGAAGGCGGAGGTCGCCGTCGTGCTCGTCGACGCCTCGCAGCCGATGACGGAGCAGGACACGCGCGTCATCTCGCAGGCCGTCGACGCCGGCCGCGCGCTCGTCATCGCGTACAACAAGTGGGACCTCATGGACGACGACCGTCGCCCGTACCTCGAGCGCGAGATCGACAAGGACCTGGTGCAGGTGCAGTGGGCGCCGCGCGTCAACGTCTCCGCCCGCACCGGCTGGCACACCGACCGGCTCACGCGCGCGCTCGAGACGTCGCTGGAGTCCTGGGACACCCGCATCCCCACCGGCCGCCTCAACGCCTTCCTCGGCGAGCTCGTCGCCGCCCACCCGCACCCGCTGCGCGGTGGCCGCCAGCCGCGCATCCTGTTCGGCACACAGGCGTCGACGCGCCCGCCGCGATTCGTCATCTTCGCGACCGGGTTCCTCGAGGCCGGGTACCGCCGGTTCATCGAGCGTCGCCTGCGCGAGACGTTCGGCTTCGAGGGTTCGCCCATCGAGATCAGCGTGCGGGTGCGGGAGAAGCGGCGCCGCTGACGCCGCCGACGAGCCAGCGATGAGGCTGCGATGAGTTCTGCACCGCTCGGCCGCCGGGGTCGCCTGCTGCGCCTCGGCGCGGCACGCGACACCTCCGCAGTGCGGCACCTGGTGACCTTCCTCGTCGTCACCGTGGCGACCGTGCTGGTGACCCGGTTCCTGCTCGCCGCCTCGGGCTACCCGCAGGTGGGCGGCGGCGGGCTCCACGTCGCGCACGTCCTGTGGGGCGGGCTCGGCATGGCGCTCGCGGTCGTGGTGCTGCTCTCGTGGGTGGGCCCGGCCCTGCGTGCGGTGGGCGCGGTGCTCGGCGGGGTCGGCTTCGGGCTGTTCGTGGACGAGATCGGCAAGTTCGTCACCTCCGACAACGACTATTTCTACGCGCCGACGGCGGCCCTCATCTACGCGGTCGTCGTGGTGCTGGTGCTCCTCGTCGAGGCGCTGCACGGGCGGCGCGCCCATCACCCCGCGGAGTACCTCGCGGTGGCGACCGACCGCGCCGTCGCCGGGGTCGCGGGCGGGTTCACCGACGCCGAGCGCGAGGAGGCCCGGGGCCTCGTGGCGCGCGGCCGCGGGGAGCCGGCCGCCGACGAGGTCGCGGCGCTGGTGGAGGCCGTGCCGGCGGACGACGTGGCCGTCCCGGACCCGGTGCGCGCCCTCGTGCGGCGCGCGTCCGCGTGGTTCGCCGACGCGATGGAGCACCGGTGGGCGGCCGTGGCCGTGACGGTCGCCGTCCTGGGCACCGCGACCGCCTCGTCGGTGGTGGGGCTGCGCGTGCTGGTCGGCGGGGTCGACGCGCCGTCGTGGGTCGGCGCGGGCATCCTCGGGGCCGTCGCCGCGACCGTCGCGTGCGTCGTCCGGGGGACGCTGGTGGGCCCCCGCGACCACCGCGCCGGGGCGGTCTGGGTGCGCCGCGGCGTCCTCGTCAGTCTGCTCGTCACGCAGCTCCTGGCGTTCCGCGCCGTGCAGTGGGCGGCGGTCGCCGGGCTCGTCGTGGACCTGGTGGTCCTGGTCGCCCTCGGCGTCGCCCTCGGGCGGGACGACGAGCGGCGGACGGCGCGGCCGCCCGCCGCCTGAGCGCCGGTCGTGAGATGCGCCACCCGGGCTTGCCAGGGCGGCGCGGGGCGTGGCACGGTCGTCGATGACGAGCGAATTGCTCGCGTGCTCTGGGGTCGGTGAAATTCCGAGCCGGCGGTGAAAGTCCGCGACCCGGTCACAGCCTGTGACCGGTTGACCAGGTGGAACTCCTGGACCGACGGTCAAAGTCCGGATGGGAAGCGCACGCGACGGCTCCCCGTCCGGTCCGTCCCCGGGCCCCGTTGTGGGCCCCCTGCCACTCGTCGTGGCGGTGCGCGACCGGCCGGCGCGAGCACGTCCGACCCCGCCTTCCTGCACCCCGGGGTCCGCGACCGGACGACAGGGGCAGGACAGATGGAGCAGGCGCAGCCGGGTGACGTCACCGAGGCGGAGCGCGCCGCGATGCGCCGGGCGCTGGAGCTCGCCGCGCAGATCCCCGCCGCCGGGCCCAACCCCCGCGTGGGGTGCGTGCTCCTGGCCGCCGACGGCACGACGATCGCCGAGGGCTACCACCATGGCGCGGGCACGCCGCACGCCGAGGTCGAGGCCCTGCGCGCCGCCGCCGAGCGCCTGGGGCCCGCCGCCGCACGCGGTGCGACCGCCGTCGTCACCCTCGAGCCCTGCAACCACCACGGCCGCACCGGTCCCTGCGTGGACGCGCTGCTGGACGCGGGCGTCGCCCGCGTCGTGCACGGCGCGCACGACCCCAACCCGGCCGCCGCGGGCGGCGCGGCCCGGCTGCGCTCCGCGGGCGTCGACGTCGTCGGGGGTGTCCTGGCCGACGAGGCCCGCGCGCTCAACGCCACGTGGACCCGCGCGCTCGAGCTCGGCCGCCCCGTCGTGACCTGGAAGGTCGCGAGCACCCTGGACGGGCGGGCCGCCGCCGCCGACGGCACGTCCCGCTGGATCTCCGGCCGTGCGGCCCGCCACGACGTGCACCGCCTGCGCGCGGCCGCGGACGCCGTCGTCGTCGGCACCGGCACCGCGCTGGCCGACGACCCCGACCTCACCGTGCGGCACGTGCCCGGCCCGCAGCCCGAGCGGGTCGTCGTCGGGCTGCGCGAGCTGCCGTCCACCTCCCGGCTGGCCCGTGCCGCGGCCGCGGGGGAGCCCGTGATGCACCTGCGCACCCACGACCCGCACGAGGTGCTGGACCTGCTCTGGTACCGCGAGCACCGGCACGTGCTGCTCGAGGGCGGCCCCGCCCTCGCCGCCGCCTTCTGGCGCGCCGGTCTCGTCGACGACGTCGTCGCGTACGTCGCGCCCGTGCTGCTCGGCGTCGGCGCCCCCGCCGTCGCCGACCTCGGGATCGGCACCATCGCGGACGCCGCCTGCCTCGACCTGCTCGACGTGGCCGTCCTGCCCCAGGACCCGGCCGACCCCACCGACACCCCCACCGTGCGGCTCGTCATGCGGCCGCGGAAGGAGCGCTGAGCCATGTTCACCGGCATCGTGGAGGAGCTCGGCACCGTCGTCGCCGTGCGCGAGCACGCCGACGGGGCCCGACTCACCGTCGCGGCCGAGAGGGTGCTCGAGGGCGTCCGCCTGGGCGACTCGATCGCCGTCGACGGCTGCTGCCTGACCGTCGCGGGGACCGGCGCGCACGACGGCCGCACCACCTGGACCGCCGACCTCATGGCGGAGACCCTGCGCCGCACGAGCCTCGGGCGCCGCGCCCCGGGCGACCGCGTCAACCTCGAGCGGGCGCTCGCGGCGGACGGGCGGTTCGGCGGGCACGTCGTGCAGGGGCACGTCGACGGTGTCGGCACCGTCCTGGCCCGGACGCCGGGCACGCAGTGGGAGGTCGTCGAGGTAGCGCTGCCGGCCGACCTGGCCCGGTACGTCGTGGCGCAGGGCTCGATCGCCGTCGACGGCGTGAGCCTCACCGTCGTGGCCGCCGGCGACGCGTCCTTCACCGTGAGCCTCATCCCCGAGACGCGGGCCCGCACCACCCTCGGTTCCCGTGGTGTCGGGGAGCAGGTCAACCTCGAGGTCGACGTCCTGAGCAAGTACGTGGAGAAGCACCTCGCTCACGGGCTGACGACGGCGGGAGCGGCGCTGTGAGCGCCGCCGTCGACCGGGTCGCGCGGGCGATCGCCGACGTCACCGCCGGGCGACCCGTCGTCGTCGCCGACGACGCCGATCGCGAGAACGAGGGCGACCTCATCCTCGCCGCCGAGGCCGCGACCCCCGAGCTCATGGGCTTCCTGGTGCGGCACACCAGCGGTCTCGTGTGCGTGGGCGTCGCCGGGGACACGCTCGACCGGCTCGGGCTGCCCCTCATGGTGGAGGCCAACCAGGACGCCTTCCGCACCGCGTACACCGTGACCGTGGACGCCGCCGCCGGCGTCACGACCGGCATCTCCGGCGCCGACCGGGCCCGCACCGCGCGCCTGCTCGCCGACCCGGAGACCGCGCCCGCCGACCTCACCCGGCCCGGCCACGTGCTGCCCCTGCGCGCCCGCCCCGGCGGCGTGCTGGAGCGGCGCGGGCACACCGAGGCCGCCGTCGACCTCGCGCGCCTCGCCGGGCGCGGGGAGGCCGGCGTGCTCGCCGAGCTGGTGCACGACGACGGCACGATGATGCGGCTGCCCGCGCTGACCGAGTTCGCCGCCGAGCACGGGCTCACGCTCATCAGCGTGGCCGACCTCGTCGCCTACCGGCGGGCCACCGAGGTGCTCGTCGAGCGGGTCGCGGTCACCACCCTGCCCACCCGGCACGGCGAGCTCACCGCCGTCGCCTACCGGGACACGCGGACCGGCGACGAGCACGTGGCCCTCGTGGCCGGGCCGCTCGACGCCCTCGCCGACCCCGCCGCCGCACCCGTGCTCGTCCGGGTGCACTCCGAGTGCCTCACCGGCGACGCGTTCGGCAGCCTGCGCTGCGACTGCGGGCCCCAGCTCGACGAGTCGCTGCGCCAGGTCGTCGCCGCCGGTCGCGGCGTCGTCGTCTACCTGCGCGGGCACGAGGGACGGGGGATCGGCCTGGCCGCCAAGCTCGCCGCCTACGCCCTGCAGGACGCCGGGCGCGACACCGTGGACGCCAACCTCGACCAGGGGCTGCCCGCCGACGCCCGCGACTACACCGCCGCGGCGCACGTCCTGCGCGACCTCGGCGCGCCGCGCGTCCGGCTGCTCACCAACAACCCCGCCAAGGTGGACGGTCTCGTCGCCGGGGGAGCGGACGTCGTCGAGCGCGTCCCGCTCGCGCTGCCCGCCCATCCCCGCACCCTCGGCTACCTGCGCACCAAGCGCGACCGCATGGGCCACGACCTGCCCCACCTGACCGAGCCCCGTCCCGACATCACGCCCGCCACCGGAGGAACCCCGATGCACCGCACCCCGACCACCGTCCCGCTCGCCGCCGGGGCCACCCGATGAGCGGCGCCGGCGCCCCCGCCGTCGCGCCCGTCGACTGCTCCGACCTGCGCGTGGCCGTCGTCGCCGCGAGCTGGCACACCACCGTGATGGACGGCCTGCTCGACGGCGCCCTGCGGGCCTGCGCCGACCACGGCGTCGCCGACCCCCGCGTCGTGCGCGTGCCCGGGTCGTTCGAGCTGCCCGTCGCCGCGCAGGCGCTCGCGGCGGCCGGGTACGACGCCGTCGTCGCGCTGGGCGTCGTCATCCGCGGCGGCACCCCGCACTTCGACTACGTGTGCGCCGCCGCGACCGACGGCCTCAACCGCGTGGCCCTCGACCACACCGTGCCCGTGGGCTTCGGCCTCCTGACGTGCGACGACGAGCAGCAGGCCCTCGACCGCGCCGGGCTGGATGGCTCCCACGAGGACAAGGGGTACGAGGCCGCGGCCGCCGCGCTCGCCACCGCCCGCGTGCTCGGCGAGGTCCGCGACGCCCGTCTCGCCGGTGCTCGCGTCGATGCAGGAGCAGCCTCCGACCTGGGGTAGTATTTCGGTCGGCCCTCCGGGGTGACACGCAGTGTCACCGTGCTGGGCCGACGGGCTGTGGCGCAGCTTGGTAGCGCACCTGACTGGGGGTCAGGGGGTCGCAGGTTCAAATCCTGTCAGCCCGACGTCGTGACTTGGTCTCTGACCTGCGAATGAGCAGGTCAGAGACCAGTTTCGTTTCCGGAGAGTGCTGGTGACCCAGAGTGAGAGGTCGCCAGACATGGCCAACAGTCCAGAAACAGTCCAGAAACCCCTCGCCGGCGTGCCCGGAGACGGTGGTTCGCGGTGCCGGCCACGGCAGCGGGTCCGAGTCGGTCTGGCGCGGGTGGAGCGGGTCGCACACCTGAGGTGCATGACCGCTTCCATCACGCCTCGCGGCGGGCTCGAGCCGCTCATGAGCATCGGCGACCTCTCGGATCTCATCGGGGTGCCGGTCAAGACGATCAAGGACTGGCGCATCAAGGGCGAGGGCCCGGTCGCGTACAAGATCGGCAACCACCTGCGTTACGCCGCGTCCGACGTCAGGTCGTGGCTGTCCCAGTGTCGCGAAATGTCGGCGGGCACGTCGACGACGACAGGGTTGCGGTGATAGGCCGTGGCTCGACCTCGAATCCCGATCGGCACGCACGGCGACATCCACTACGAAGAATCCGACACCGGCCGGATCACGGCGGTCACGATCTTCCGCGATTTCGACGGCCGTAACCGTAAGGTCCGGGCGACAGGTCAGTCGCGGAGCGAGGCGAAACGCAACCTCAATGCGAAGCTCGCGCGTAAACAGCTCGCTTCCGGCAGCGGTGACCTGACCGCCGACTCGTTGTTCACCGTCCTCGCCGAGGCATGGCTTGAGCATCTGGACGAGACGAACAAGCTCGCCGTCTCCACCCGGTACCGCTACGAACGCGACCTGCGCACGCTCGTCCTGCCGGCGCTCGAGAACTTCACGCTGCGAGAGATCACGGTGCGCCGGGTCGACCGGATGCTTCAGGACCTCAACAAGCGCAGCTACAACCGGGCACAGAAGGCGAAGGTCGTCCTCAATCTCTGCTTCAAGCTCGCGGTGCGGTGGGAGGTGGTGGACCGCAACCCGGTTCGTGACGTCGCCACGCTGGAGAAGCCGGTGAACGAGACAAAGGCGCTGTCGCTGGAAACGGTGGAGCAGATCCGGGCTCTCGTCGCGGCCTGGCAGGCCGGCGCCGGCTACACCTCGGGCCCCAGGCCCGACGGCCAGGTGTTGGCCGTCATCGAGACGATGCTCGGCACCTCGGCCCGGATCGGCGAAGTTCTGGCCCTGCGGCGTCAGGACGTCGACCTGGTGTCCGAGCACCCGAGCGTGACTATTGCAGGGACGGTCATCTCGATCGACAAGGGGCGCACGTTCCGCCAGGACCACCCCAAGACGGCTCGCTCCACCCGGACCGTGTTCATCCCGAAGTTCGCGGCCACCGCGCTCGCCGCTCGTCTCGCAAGGATCGGGGATGTGGCGCCGGATCACCTGGTGTTCTTCACACGGACCGGCACTCCGATCTCGACCAACAACTTCCGTCGGACGCTGCGCCGTGTACTTCAGGGAACCGAGGCCGAGGGGGTCACGCCGCACGCGTTCCGCCGCACGGTCGCGACGACGGTCGAACGCGCGGTCGGCATCGACCTCGCGGCCGAGCTGCTCGGACATACCTCGACCGAGATCACGCGTGTGCACTACATCGAGCCCAACCAGTACGTGGACTCGACGACCGCGGTGGTGTTGCAGAGATCTCTGCGGCCTGGAGCCGAGCCGATGGACCCGACTGCGCCGAGAGGGAAGCGGACGGCGGGGCCGAAGAAGTCCGATACGTCCGGACGTGGCGACGCCCCCGCAGCGTGAACACGCGGAGGGGCCGGATTCCCGCGCTGCTGGGTGCCGGCCCCTTGTCGGTTCGGTCATCGCTCGAGGCCGGAGGACCCGTGGGCGCGGCGAGGGCGCAGCCGCGGAGTCGACGAGTCCGGCTGTCGGTCACCGCTTCGGACGAGGTTGGCGGTCGGTTCCGTCACTCGCATTGGCTCGGAGACGTCCGCAAAGTGGTACGTCATGCCTGAGCGCCGGCCGCGGGTGGTGATGTTGGCGAAGGCGTCGGCCAGGTCGTGGTCGAGGCGGTCGGAGGTGGAGGTGACGGTCACGGCGGCGGGCCCCCAGGCGAGGGGATCGGAGCCGATGGTCCCGAGGACCTGGTCGACGTGGTTGTCGAAGTAGGTGTTGACCTCCAGGTCCCTCCCGTCGACGCGGATGCTGATGGTGCGGTCGAACTGCTCCGACCTCGTGTCGGCGTGCTCGGGGCGGCGTCGTAGGACGAGGAGATCGGTGGTCAGGTCCAGCCCGGGGAGCTGGCGATGGGTACCGGCCGGCAGGCGGACGGCCCCGAGCAGGTCCCCGCCGAGGTGTAGTTGTGTGCGAGTCCTGGGGTAGGGGTTGTCCATCAGGTCGTGCGAGGCGAGCAGCACCGTGAACCCGCCGGGGCTCGTCAGGTGCTGCAGGGTGGCGGCGAGCTTCGCCTGGCCGGCGCGGCGTAGGACGACGTGGGCGGGGTCCTGGAGGCGCACGTCGTTGTACGGCAGGGACGCGATGACGACGTCGTACCGGTCCCCGATTCGGGGGACGGTCTCGTGGGCCGGTGTCTCGGCCCCGGGAGCGTGGTCGGGGGTGATGTCCGCGACCAGAGAGGTGAACGAGTGCCCGTCGGTGTGCGGCAGGCCGAGCAAGGTCGCGGCGTCTTCCCCGACGGCTAGCACCCGCCCCTGGTCGAACTTCAGGCCGCGGAGCATGGCCCACAGATGGGTCGCGATGATTCGATACGCGGGACGTGCGGAGGTGGCGACGTGGTCGTCGAGCGCGATCTCGTCCGCCTGACGACGCAGGTCGCGCAGGTCGCGGCCGTCGTCGTGCGGTTCGGTGGACATCACCATCCTCCGTTCCAGCGCTGCGCCTTCGCGTCTTGTGCCCTGCGCGCCGCTCGTGCCTGGGCGGCGCGACGGGCGGCCACATCAGCGGCGACGAACGCGGCGAAGTCCGCGCGCCGGTCGGTGATGGGCCGCTCCTCGACGGCCTCCGCCGCCGGCTCGCCAGGCCAGGAAGTGGTGCGGGTGGGCCGATCCCGGTCCAGGCGGGTGCCGCAGGTGGACACCCACTCGCGTAGGCGCTCGCGGGCGTCAGCGAAGTCGGCGTGCCAGGCGATCGGCCCGGAGCCCGAGCCGCCCGGCTCGAAGCAAGCGAGCCAGTGCGTGTGCAGTGCGGACAGCTCCCACACCAGCTCGGGGTGGCGGTGCCACAGCGGTGGGACGATGGTCGGCGGCAGCCCGTAGGTCGTACGCAGCCAGCCCACGAACCTGTCCAGTGCGCGCCACTGTGCCTTGGCCTCGGCCGGTGTCAGGGTCTGCCAGTCGACGGGCTCGACCTCGCCCGATTCCTCCACGGCGTCATTCATGTCTGCCGTGAGTTCGGCCTCGGAGGCCGCGAGCAGCTCGTCGGTGACCAGAGCCTCCCGCCGTCCACCGTCCTCGGAGCGCAACTCCCAGGGAACCTCGCCGTCCACGGTCACAGCCTGAGGCCGTGGTCCGACGTCGTCGCCGTACGCGATACAGCGGGCCGGCCGGCGACCGGGGCCGTGGGCGGGGGAGGAGGTGGCGGGACGTGGCGTCCGGCCTCGACGGGTGTCGGCTCAGCGTTGCCAACGGGGAACGGCGCCGTGGGTTGAGCCTCGTGCTGCGGGCTGGTGGAGGGCCGCTGCACGTCGTAAGTGGTGCGGGCGAGGTCGTGCCCGATCCTGCGGGCGATGAACTGCTCACGTTCAGCGGGCTGGGCCGGCGGTTCGGCGTACCGGACATCGACGTAGCCATGGGCGACGAACTGGTCGCCCTTGCGGAACTGGTCAGCGGCCCGCTCGGCCGTCTTGCCGAAGACCAGCAGGTCGTGGAACGAGTTGTCGAGCCTGGTGAACGTGCCGTCCTGCTCGCGTCGCCAATGCTCTACGCCGACTCGGTAGTGGACCCGGGTTGTTCCGGCGTCGGTGAACGAGACGTCCGGGTCTGAGGCGACGAACCCCGCCAGGGACTGTTGCACCGGAATGCTCATGGCGACCTCCGCACATCGAGCAGCGCCGTCGATGTCGGCGCCCGCTTCAATGGACAGGTGTGCGCCCGGTGCCAGCGCAATCGGTACAGGCCGATCACGCTCGGCGCAGAGATCGTTCGACGACGGCGCGCTCGGCGCTGAGTTCGGCGGAGTCAGGTCGCTTGGTCCAGGCGCGCAGGTCGGTGACGAGTGGGGGAGCGGACCGCAGGAGCACGAGCGCGGCGCCGAACGGCAACATGCGGATCGTTTCGGGCGGCATCACGGGCACGCGGCGCACGGAACGTTGGACGGAGCGCGATCCGTGGTCCCCGCGGGAGACGGTGTCGGTGGTGTCGTCTCGCTCGCCGATGAGGGCGGAGACGTCTTGGAGGTCCTTGGCGACGGACGCCCCACCCAGGACGACCTTGACGATCGAGGCGTCCCAGATTGCGCCGGCGTTGTGGTCGCCCCACTTGGCGCGCGCCTGGGAGAGTGACTGCAGCACGGGCATGGTGGTGATGCCGGTGCCGCCGCCCTCGGCCATGAGCACCGGCAGGGACGGCAGTGGGGAGAGGTTGCCGATCTCGTCGAGCGCGAGCAGGAGCGGCGGGTCGAGGCGCGCGCCGGGGGACGCGGCGGCCAGGGTCCGGGCGGTCTCGACGAGGTCTTCGATGAACGCCGCGACCAACGACCAGGAGGCCGACGCGCCCGCCCCGGTGGACAGCAGGTAGAGCGTGCCGTCGGAGCGTAGAAACTCTGCCGGGTCGAACGACTCACCGTCGCGCGGGGTCACGGCGTCCATGACCCGCGGGTCGGCGAGGCAGGTCAGGGCGAGTGAGACGCCCATCCAGATCGAGTCCCGGGTGCGGGGGTCAGAGCTGATGGTGGACTCCAGGGACTCGGCCCAGCCGGGGGCGGCGTTCGGGTGGGACGACAGGATCGCGACGGCGTCGGCGGCCGCGGACGGCGACAGAGACCAGGCGAACAGGTCTCTGGGAGAGCAGTGCCCGAGTGCCGCAGCATGCAACAACGCCTGCAGGGCGGTGCGGGTCTTGCCCTCCCAGAACCCGCCGGACTCCACTCCACCGGTGGAAAGCCCGGTGGCGGAGCTGAACCCGGTGGCGCGGATCATCGCGATCAAGGGGTTCTCGCACCCGCGTACCGGGGACCATCGAAGTCCGGAGGGCAAGCCTTCGGCCAGGTGCTGCGGGTCGAAGACGGCGACGGGGCCGCGTCGCTGCCGCGCCCGCAAGGTAGCGGTGAGGTTGTCCGGTCGGGTCGAGGTCGTGATGACCGGCCCGGGGGCGTCGAGGATGGCGTTGATGACCACGTGCAGGCCCTTGCCCGAGCGGGGCGGGCCGAGCACGAGGATGGAGTCCTCGACCGACGCCCACACGGTCTTTCCCCTGGAGGTCCCGAGCAGGTAGCCGACGTCGGCGGGCGTGGGCTTGGTCAGCGATGGCCGCAGCGCGCCCGACCGTCCGAGCAGTGCCCTGGTCGAGGCGACCTTGGCGACGTCGCGGCCGGTTGCGGTTCCCGGGAGCCGGTGCGGGTCCCGGGTCGCCCTGGTCGGGTCGCGTCGCAGCAGGCGCCCGACGCCGAATGCCGCCGCGCTGGCCGCGGCGAGCAACGCCGCGACCGCGACCCAGTACAGGACCGGATTCAGGTCGGGCGTGCCGAGCAGGGCGCCCGGGTCGGCGGGCGTGAGCAGTACCCGCACCCCGGCGGCCAGGCTCGCGGTCGGCGGCTCGACGCCGGAGGCCAGGGCGGCGACGTCACCGGCCACCCGCAGCATGGCGGCGAGGACGACAGTGCCGATCAGCAGGATGAGCCCGAGTGTGGTCAGGTCGTCCCCGCTCTGGGAGGATGCCGGGCCGTTCAAGCGACACCTGCCGCGAGGGCATCGACGGCGGGCTCGTGGACGACCACCGTGCCGGAGGTGCGGCCGAGCAGCACGACCGCGGACGGCAGCCGCTCCAGGAGGGGAGCGGGCAGGGGCAACGCCGCCCGGCCATCGTCGTCGGCGTCGCGTGCCGCCACGACGACGGCCACGCACACCTGCTCGCCGGGCAAGAAGCCCCTACCGACGATGCCGAGCGGGAACTCAGCGTGCGACGTCGACTCTGGGACAGATGCCGATGGTGAGATCGGCCCTGACACGGTGGGAGGGAATGGCTCGGGCTCGCAGATCTCCGTGTAGATGCCGCCCTCGGGGTTGACCGCGACGACGTGCACGGCCTGGTCGAGGTCGAGCGCGACGAGCCGTCCGACGTCGCGCGGGTCGCGGAGGTTGATCGCGGCCGGCGGCTCGGGCAGGTCGTAGGGCTTGCCGTCCACCGTCGCCTCGGCGGTCCAGTCCGGCCTGTAGGTGATGTGCAACCTCGGCAGGTCGGTCTGCGGGTCGTCGCGCTTCATCGTGTCACCGCCGTCGACCGGGATGCGGCCCGGGGTCGTGCGGGAGCAGGAGCCTCGCGCGTGCGAACGGCCTGTTCGCGGGCTGCGGCCAGTCCGGGTGGCTCGCCGTCGCCGATCTGGTGGGTGTCGAGCCGGTCGAGGATCGTCACGGCGGCCTTGCGTGCCCGTTCGGCGGTCGCGGTCACGACATCGAACGGCGTCTTGTCGCGGACGGTGCTGGCCCAGCTCGTCACGTACGGCACCGAGAACGCGGAGGTGTCCATGCCGTGCGCGGCGCCGATCATCAGCGCGACGGTCTCGGCCTCGACCTCGATCACGCCGCGATGCGCCTGGGCATCGGCTGCGTCCGGAGCGTGGAGGCGCACGTGCCCGAGCTCGTGCGCGAGGGTCTTGACCCGCGCCGCGTCGTCCATGTCGTCGCGGATGAACACAGTCTTGGCCTGGAAGTCGGTCTGGCCGTTCGCTCCGCCGATTCCCGCCGGGGCCGGGGTCGAGTGCAGCGCGAACCCGTCACCACTGACCTGCGCGGCCAGCCCGTCCCACAAGCCCTCCGGTGCAGCGCCGTCGAGTAGCTGCGGCAAGGGCGGTTCTGGGATCGGGTCACCGTCGGTCTGGCTCACGTCCCACACGTGCGTGGGCCTGGTGCCCTTGAGCCGGGAGCGCACGATCTCGCACGGTTCGGGCTGTTCGCCGCGGGCCAGTAGCCGCCACGGTCCACTGTCGGGGTAGGCGGTCGCGTAGCGCGCCGTCACCGGAGCGAGGATCACGTACCCCGCCTGCCCCCGCATCACCTGGCGCCCCAGCCGCTGCCATTGCCGATACCCGGCGACAAATGTCGGCTCCGGAGCGGGCACCCGACCGGCCTCGTACGCCTCGGCATGTTGAACGAGGATTAGGACGGAGTTGTTGAACGAACGCGTCCGAAACCTCGCCGCGAACTCCACGGCCCGCCGGAACGCGTCACCGGAGGTCATCGCCTCCACAGCGACCGCGAGACGCTCGTGGGCCCTATCGATCCTTTCGTCACGCGGCGACGCAGCAGCCTCGCGAACGACATGACTGCGAACCATCTCCTACCTCCAGCTTGGAACGCCCGATAGGTGCGCGGGCGATACCGCTCGAGCGCCGCGTCCCGTTGGACGGGTAACCCCGCATGGATCATCGGTGACACCTCTTGGCAACTCCGGCTGGGGTGACCTCCAGGGGCTTGGCCGCACCTTCATACCCTTGCGAAGCGGAAGCCTGTGAGTTCATCCTTCCGGGACGTAAGCGAGCACAGTTCACTGGAAACGTGAGGACTCGAAAGGGAGCGCTCGCCCTCGTGTGCGGGCTCGGGCTAACACTTGCGGCGTGCTCATCCGGCACATCGGCGGAGGAACTCGCCCGACGAGGTTGTGAGGGCATGGAGCCGTCAGCGCCAAGCCCGGCGGGGCCCGACGACACGACTGAGGATGTGGGCAACGTCGTCCGGGACATCTACGCCGAGTTCGAGCCGCACGTTGACCTTCTCGCCCAGGCCGCCGCCGCTGATGAGACCTACCGCCCCGCCTACCTGGCCATGTCGGACTTCCTCGCCGAGTTGTCAGCCTGGGAGCAGCAGGAAGGTGACCCCGCCAAGTTCGAGCGCATCCGCGACGACCTGCGTGACGGGCTCCAGCGGATCGGCACGGAGTGCCGGCTCATCAACGCTGGTCGCCCGTGACAACTCCCAACGCCTCCCCCGGGGCCCGATCCGGGCGGCGGCTGCTCGGGGCGGAGCGATGCCGAACGACCGCCTGCGTGCGCGTCGACAGCTTCATGTGAGACGTTCGTGAGCCCCGTCGATGCTCGCCTCGCGCGCTCTGGCCGATTCCACGCCGCCGTTGTCTCTCAGCACCGTCGTGCATCCTCCTACGCGTCAACCAGTGGCAGCGTGTGCCTCGACCCGGGACCGGGTGAGATCCAGGTCAGAGGGCGCGGACTGTAACGAAGGGCTGGCAATCTAGCCGACATGGCGAGAACGGGTATGCGGCGTCGGAATCAGGTCGAACCACCCGCAGAGCAGCACGGGAAGCTGTCTCTGGCGGCGAATGTGATGCTCGTACTTCTAGCGCTTCTGTTCGGCGCCGCACTCTTCACGTACGTCCTCGGTTCAGCACTAACTGGTTCTTGGGTGCCTTCCCGGGTGTTCTCGCCGAGGGCCCTCACGCCTGAAGTGGTTCGGCTGGCCTTCTACGCCATCGCCGGACTAGGCGGTGCCGTTGCTCTGGTTGTTGCGTACCGGAACCAAGGGTTAAGGGAGCGGCAGTCTGCGGACTCGGAGGCGGTAACGTTCGCCGAGCGCTTTCAACGGGCTGCTGAACAACTCGGCCATCCACAGCCTACGGTTCGCCTTTCGGGTGTCTATGCAATGTCATCGCTGGCAGACACATACCCTCTGCCAGGCGAGCATGGCCGAGTGCGACGACAGCAGTGCATCGACGTGCTCTGCGGATATCTTCGCTTGCCATATATGTCGTTCGAGGAGGACGAGGCCAGCGAAGGATCGATTACTCAAGTGACCGAGTCTTCGATTCAGTCGACTCTTACAACGACGGTGGTTCGCGAGTACGCCCATCACGACCGTCAGGTGCGCCTCACGATCATTCGAGTCATCCGGGACCACCTGCGGCCTGACGCGCTGGTCAGCTGGCAGGGCCACCGGTTCGACTTCACGGGGGCTCTGTTTGACGGTGGGAGTATGTCGTTGATCGATGTTGGTTCGCACACGGTCCTCCGGTTCGACGAGGCCAGGTTCGTACGCGGCACATTTTCTTTCCGTGGCGCCACGTATGCAGGAGGCGAAATAACCTTCACGAGAGCATGGTTTGGTGGTGGCAGGGTCGAGTTTCAGCGGACGCGCTTCTTGGGTGGCTACGCGTCTTTCAATCGTGCCATTTTTGATGGTGCGCGCGTGAATTTCTATGAATCGGAGTTTCGCGGCGGGCGCGTCGCGTTTGCATCGAGATTCAAGAGTGGGCAGATCGCGTTTCGGCGGGCCCTCTTTGCTGGTGGACTCGTTGATCTTATGGGCGCCGACTTTGACGGTGCGATCGTGAATTTTAGCGAAGCTCGGACTGTCCGCCCAGGTGGCCTCGTCATTGACGCCCACGACGACTTTATGCCTGATGGATTGCTACCGTCGCCGTGGCGAATTAGAGTGGTCAGCTTGGACGACACTGATCTCTGAACCTGCCCGTCAGCTTGGCCGAGGTGTCGAAGAGTTCAGCTTCGGCGGGGTGGAGTTGGTGCTGGATGACGAAGGAGCGTTCGCGGATACGCCAGAGCCCTTGCCCGGTGTCGAGCGTGGGTAGGAGGCCGCGTTCGGTGCGGGTGAGGCCGAGGGCGGCAGAGGTGGATCCGAGTTGGTCGGACTCTTGCCGGTAGATGACCCGGGTCTCAGCGTTCGCGAGCAGCGAGGCGGCCAGTGCCCGCATCGCCGAGCCGGAGTCGCCGACGTTCTCCAGGTCGGACAGTTTGTGGAAGATGAGCATGTTGGCGATGCCGAACCAGCGGGACAGGCGCCATTGGGCGTCCATGCGTCGTAGTAGTGCCGGGTGGGACATGAGGCGCCACGCCTCGTCGTAGACGACCCACCGTTGCCCGCCCGCCGGGTCGAGCAGCGCGGACTCCATCCAGGCCGAGGCGCAGGTCATCAGGAGCGAGATCGCGGTGTCGTTCTCCGCGACCGCCGATAGGTCGAGGGTGACCATCGGCAGGCTCGGGTCGAAGGTGATCGTCGAGGGACCGTCGAACATCCCGGCCAGGTCGCCCGCCACCAGGCGGCGGAGTGCATGCCCGGGCAGGCGGCCGTCATCAGCGAGGCGCCCGTCGACGTCGTCGCGCCGGTCTGGCGTGAGGAGCCGGTCGACGACCATCGGCAACACGGGCACGTCAGTGCTGCGGACGACATCCGCCAACGCGATGTCGATCGCGGTGTGCTCCAACGGGGACAGACGCCGGTCCAGGACGGTCTCGGCGAGCGCGCCCAGCAGGTCGCGGCGACGGGCGGCGAGCTGCGCGGCCCAGGTGGCATCGTCGATGTCGGCGCGGCGATGGCCTTCGTCGAGGGGGTTGAGCCGGGTGCGCTGCCCGTGGCCGAGGGCGACGGCCTGCCCGCCGACGGCGTGGGCGACCGGCGTCCACTCGCCCTTTGGGTCGCACGGTACGTAGACGCGCCGTCCGAACGGGATGGACCTGGTGCATAGCGACTTGGCGAGTGATGACTTGCCGGACCCGACGATGCCGGCCACGACGACGTTGGGGGCGGTGATGAGTCCGCGGGCGTAGAGCACCCACGGGTCGTAGACGAACGCAGACCAGGAGTACAGGTCCTGCCCGACGAAGACTCCTTCGGCTCCGAGGCCTCCCTCGGCGAGGAACGGGTAGGCACCGCCCCAGGTGGCGGAGGTGTCCTGATGCTGGGGCAGGCGCAGCTTCCCCGGGGTTCGCAGCGCGGCAGGTCCGGCCTCGCCGGCCTTGGGCAGGAGCACGGTGGCGCGACGTTCGGCGAGTTCTGCCGCGCGGCGCGCTCGGGCGGCCGCGACGCGTGCGGCTCGGTCGTCGGCGGCGATCCGGGCTGCGGCCAAGCGGCGTGCCTTGCGCAGGCGGCGGCGTTCGCCGGCGGGGGCGATCAGGACGGCGGTGTGCAGCCGCTCCCGGGTCACCGTGCCCCGCCCTGCAGAGTGGCGCTGGTGCGACAGCGGACCGGCCTGCACCGGATGACCGAATCTCGGAGGGCGGCTTTCGGTCGCGTCTCGCAGGGGTACCGGACGATCCATGCGGACGTCGTAGCGCGAAGTATCCGCGGAATCTCCCGCGGCCCTGGCACATGGGCGAGCCGCGTGTGGTTGTCGACGACCTCAGCGGAGGCGTGTCCGGGCTTCTCGCCGAGCATGATGCGGCGTATCAGAGGGTCCGGCCCGGCTTCGGCTGGTGGCTGCGCTGGGGGCCAAGGCCGATGACCCGCCCGCCCGGGCGATGCGGTTCCGCCTGGACGGCATCTTGCACGGGGGGAGCGGTGCGGTGCCAGGCGATCCGACCGGAGTGGGACTGCGCCTTGTCGATCAGGCCCTCGGCCTGTTCCAGCAGGAGGGAGGCCCTGCGAAGGGTCAACGCGGCGTCGGCGGCGTGCTTGCGCCCCTCGAGCTGGTTGCCGTCGTCGGTGCGGGCGTGATCGCGGTGGGCCGTGTGGGCGGAGGCGACGTTGACCAGGACCGCTTGCAGGCGGCGGGTGATCGCGAGGACGCTGCCGGTCACCCAGTACGTGTCGCCGGGGTCGCCGAACCGCTGTGTCGCGTGCGCGAGGGCCCGCAGGTGCTCGGCGGCGTCATCTGCCGACGTCACGGGGCGTGCGAATTCCGGCATGGCGAGCCTCCCTCGCGGTCGCATCAACACGCAGGTGCGGGCTTCACCCCACGAGTGCGATGGCGGTGTACAGGCCGACGACGAGGCTAGGCGCGAACGGCAGGTCACCACGTAGGCGGCGGGCGAGTTGCCATAGCGCCAGCGGGAGAACGGCGACATGCGCGAGCACAACGAACGCGAGCACCGCCGGCCAGCCAGACCAGCCAGCGAAGAGCCCGAGAGCCGCCGCGAGCCGGACGTCGCCCAGTCCCAGGCCGGCGAATCGCCACAGCAGCAGGTAGCCCGCGCCGACGACCACGCTCGCCAACAGCGAGCGTCCCACCGATGACACCTCGCCCGTGGCGACGGCGGCGACGGTGAACACCACCACCCCGACCGCCGCCGTGGCCCTCACGAGCGGCGTCGGGATCCGCTTGTATCGAGCGTCGATTACTGCGGCCGCGGCTGCTGCCGGCGCGGCCCCGAGCAGGGCGAGTGACAACCAGCGGTCTTCGACGAAGGCAATCGCCACCGCAGCGAGCGCGAGGACCATGACCACGGTCGGCATCGCCGACTCCCGCACGAGCCGGAGCGTCGATGCACGCACGCTGGAACTGTCGTCGGGACGTCGCGACGACGTCGGACCGCGTGCATCGTGGCTTGCCACTCTCGCACCGTACGAGCTGACACCACGATGGAGGTGTCGACACGGTGTGACAGTGGACGAGCGGCGCGATCGTACCCGGGAGGTGTGCGGCATCTTCGGCGCCGGACGTTGTCCCGACCGCCTCCGCCGCATCGCGTTCCCGCGAGGAATGGGGAAGTACATCGATCCCAGGCGCCGCCGACCTTGCTACACCGGGCGACACAGCGGAAGCGCCGCGGCGATGAACGCCTGGGCCTGCTGGCCCCACAGCCGCCTGGTCTCGCAGGATGCCTGGACCGCGGCCTGCTCGATGGCGGCGACGGCCTGCTCGAGCTCCTCGGGTGTGGGGGCGCTGACTGAGATCAGTGCGACGGCGCGCAGGATGCCGTGGCCGGCGGTGAGGTCGGCTTCCTGTTGGAGGACGTCGGCGTACTCGGCGCTCTGGGCGGCGTCCTCGATCTGGCCGATGCGGGCTCGCTGGGCGGCGTCGGAGATGTGCTCGGTCTTCTTCTTGCGGATGTCCCGGGCGGCGACGTCGGCGCGCACGGGCGTGAACAGCATGGAGAACGTGCGCCGCACCCCTGAGGCGAGGAGCACGGGGTGGAGGAAGTCGGGGTAGACCAAGGACCGTGGCCATTCGGAGATCCATAGGACGGCGTGGTGGGCGGAGTCGGAGCGCAGGTGGCCCCAGGATTCGGTGACGGACACTGGGCCGGCGGTGGCCAGGTCGCGGCCGAGTGCGCCGTGGCGTTCGAGGGCGGCGGCCCTGGTGGGGTCGTACGCGGAGCGCAGGGCCAGGGCGAGGTCGCCGGGTTCGAGGGGGGTGGACGGCGAGAGGTCCGCGGCGCGTAGCGCGGCCGTGATGGTGTCGAGCTCCTGGCGCAGGACGGCGACGGTCCCCGACATCCCGCCGCCCGCGGCGCGGATCGCCCGGCCTGCGGCCGACAGGTCGAGGGCGATGGAGATCGTGGTCGCGTGCCGTTCGCCGGTGGGCCCGGCGCGGCGGATCAGGTCAGCGTAGGTGGTCGAGGAGAAGGAGCCGTCGTCGCGGCCGTGGCTGGTCCACCAGTCGCCGAGGCCCTTGCCGGAGTCGGGCAGGGTGCGTTCGAGGACCTGGAGGCACGCGATGCGCCCGGACCGGCATCCTGTTGCCAGCACGCGGGACCAGCCGGTGATGCGGTGGCTCTGGTCGGCGGGGTCCAGCAGGATGAACGCCGGGTGGGTCACTTCGAGGACGGCGGTGAGGGTCGCGGCGTTGGGGTCGTGGACGTAGACGGCGCCGGTGTCCGTGTCGACCCATTGCCGTAGCCGGGCGGCGTCCCCGGGCAGGGCGAGCGTCCCTGCCGGGCGGGGCTTGCCGATGCGGACGCGGAACTCGAGCTGCCCCGTCGCGGCGCGGGCCTGCCAGCGGCCGACGAGCGGGAGCCACTCGACCAGGGGTCGGCCGACGACTTTCACCCACACCAGCGCCGCGCACGTCGCGACGACGGGGACTGTGACGAGCACGGAGTCGCCTCCGAGGTAGAGAGTGGTGACGAACGCTGCTGCCGCGACGGCGGCGACGGCGAGCTGTGGGGCGGACAGGCCGAGCAGCACCCCGCGCTTGGCCAGGCGGGAGAACTTCACCGGCGCGACGTCGCTGTCATCGCGTGGGGCGGTCATGAGCCTTCTCCACGCGCGTGCTCGTCGTGCTGGGCTGCGTGCTCGGCCACGTCCTGCCCGGCTTTCGGGCCCGCCGTGGCCGCCGCTGCGATGACGGCTGCACCGGCGGCGACGCCGCCCGCTGCAGCACCGGCACCCGCCGCGGCGCTGCCGCCGCCGACCCCGCCTGATCCGCTCGCGGCACTGCCCCCGGTCCCCGCCGACGTGCTGGACGCGCCAGCAGCGGGCGCGGGACCCGCCCCTCGCGGCGTCGAAGCTGGTGGGCTCGTCAGTACCGGGCTCCCGGGCGTGCTGGACGTGCTGGTGCCGCGGACGCTCGGTGCGGGCTGCTCGTCGTCGAGCACCTTGGACGGCGAACGCCTGGATGCGGCGCGGTGCGGTGTCGGTAGGGGGCGGTCGAGGGCGTGCTTGGTCTCCTGTTCGGCCGACGTGGCGTGGTGGGCGTCGAGGCCCATGAAGCCGATGAACTTGTAGGTCAGGTAGGGCGCGAACCCGGCGACCATCATCAGCACGACGCCGGCCATCGGATCGGCGAACGACTGCAGGTCGGCGGAGATGGGCGCGGCGACCTGGGCGGTGGCGAGCAGGAAGATCACGACGACCACGAGCTTGGACGCGATCAGCGCGAGGACGAAGGCGCCCCATCTCGCGGCCCAGCCGCGTGCGGCGTCCCAGGTGGCGCCGGCGAACGCGATCGGCGCGAGCACGACTGCGACCAGCAGCAGGGACTTGCGCACGAGGAGCGAGATCCACACGATGAACGACGCCGCGACCGTGAGTCCCGCCAGGGCGATGACCACCAGGATCGGCATGACCGGACCACCGGCGCTGGACAGCGCGAGGCCCGCCGTGAGCGCGGAGATCCGTCCGCCCATTTCCTCGACGGTGGTGCCCGCGGCGGCGACGAGGCCCAGGCACAACCGGTCGGTGATCTCGAGGGCCGTGGCCAGCAGGCCGAGGGCGACGAACGAGCCGAGGACGCCTTTGCCGAGCCCGACCACGGCGCGGGACAGTGCCGCGGGTTCGCGGCGGACTGCGGCGCCGATGAGCTGGACGAGGAAGAAGGTCAGCATCACGAAGACCGCGATGCCGAAGACGATGTTGTAGATCGCGGTGAACCGGCCGCTGGTGATGTCGACGAACGTCGTGGTCTCGAACGCCGCCCACATCACGTCGACGGTCCAGGCCGCGGCGGCGACGGCGGCGTCGGCGAGCCAGCGGAACGGGGCGATGACCGTTGCTGCGGCGGCTTCGCCGGCTGTTGCACAGACCGCGTTCAGGACCGGCAGGTCGCACGCGCCCATGTCAGACCGCCTGCCCCACGTCCCAGAAGAAGTTCACGAGCGTGACCGCGCCGCCGCACAGGATCGCGGTGCCGAGTGCGACGAGCACGCCGGTCTTCCCGCGGCCGGCCAGGTGCGGGTTGGAGGAGTTGGCGCCCATTGCCCACACGATCGCCGCGACGACCAGAGCCAGGACCGCCAGGATCAGGCCGACGGTCATGACGGCGCCGACGATCGTGCGCAGCTGCGCGATGCCGGGCAGTCCGTCGGTGTTCGGGTCGATGTCGACATGCGCCGCGACCAGCGCGACGGCGGCGTGGTTAATGTCCATGACTGGTCTCCGCATCCGTGATGTGTGGGGCGGTCAGATGCCGGCCCCGATGTCGAGGAGGTGGTTCACCCAGGCCGTCCCGCCACCGGCCAGGCCGGCGGCGCCAAGCGCGACCCACATACCGGTGCGGGCGCGCATCGCGGTGTGCCAGTGCCCGCTGGACGCGGTCAGGGCCCAGGTGACCGCGCAGACCACCAGCGCGCCGACGGCGACGACGAGGGTGATGGTGAGCAGAGCGCCGATGATCCGGGTCAGCTCGCCCGAGGCGGTCACGGCACCGAAGTCGGGCGCGACGGCGCCCGTGAGGGTCTCGGCGACAGCCGTCATGGCGTCACCTGACACGGGCCGATGGCACCGGCTGCCCGCTCGGCGTCCTGTGTCTCGTCGGTGGCGGCGAGCCATGCGTCGGGGTCGACGGCGGCACCGGTCGCCCCGCCGGGCCGGATCTCGAAGTGCAGGTGCGGACCGGTGGAGTTTCCCGTCGACCCGACGTCGCCGATGCGCTGCCCGGCGGCCACGACGTCCCCGGCGCGCACGTGGATGCCGCCGTCGCGCAGGTGCCCGTAGACCGAGGCCATCTCCTGCCCGTCGACGTGGTGCTCGACGATGATGTGGTTGCCGAGGCCGCTACTGGTCCCGGCATACGTGACCCGCCCGGTCGCCGTCGCGAGCACCGGGGTGCCCGCGGGCGCGGCGAGGTCGACGCCGGCGTGCAGCCGCCGGATCCCGAGCACCGGGTTCAGGCGCATCCCATACCCGCTGGTGCGGGTCCACGTCCCGGCCGGCAGCGGAAACACCGTCGCCGTGACGACAGGCAGGACGGCGGCCCGGCTGTCGCCGGGGGCGGGGGAAGCCGTCCCCGGCGAGCTCGGTTCGGAGGTGAGCTCGGCGAGAATCTGCCGGGCGGCCGGTTCCCAGGCGGCGTACCGGTCGGGGTAGGCGGAGACCTCCACCGCCTGCGCCGCGGCGGCCTTCGGCAGCGACGCCCAGCCGGGGACGTCGAGCAGACCGCGCGGGCTGCCGGTGTTGGGGCCGGACGGTCCGCCGAAGAACGCCCGGGCCTGATAGGCCGGGTCCATCAGGTCGGCGACGGTGCCCCACCCGGCCGCGGGACGCATCTGGAAGATCCCGAGGGAGTCGTGATCGGCGCCGTCCGCGTCGTGCGGGAACGACGCCGACTCGGGGTAGGCGGTCGTGTTCGCGTACATGAGCAGCCGCGACTCGGTCAGCGCCGCCATCAGCGCGACCAGCACCCCGTCCCGCCCGACGCCGTCGATCTGGACGCCGACGGTGACGATCGTCGCCGCGTGGCCGAGCTGGTGTCGACCGAGGCGCACGTGTGTTCCGTCAGCCGTGGTGACGTCGAGGTGGTCCGGAACCGTCCCGACGACGAGTTCGGGTGCGAGGCACGACGCTGTCGCACCGGGGGCCATCGTGAGGGCCACCAGCGGGACCGCGGCCATCGGGGCAGCCACCACCGCGGCCGCGGCACCGGCGAGGATCAGTCGCTTCATGATCGGCTCCTCACCGCAGCGGCTCATCGAGACGCGACAGACGCAGCAGGTAGCAGCGCGGAAAGGCCGGCTCGCAGACGACGACCGCGGTGAACGCGACATCGAACGCCTCACTGACCGGGCGCGACTCCCACAGGCCCGCGCGATGCCGGACCCCGGTGACGGTCAGCGCCGTCAGCCCGGTAGCGTCGCCGTCGCCCGCTGCCGCGTCGACGTCGGCCCGGACGTCGGCCCACTGGTCCGGCACGACGACGTCCGTGACGTGGATCCACTGCCGTGTCTCGTAGTCGGCGAGGTACTCCCACGCCCGCGTGCTGGGCAGATAGCCGTCGAGGTCCGCGACCAGGCCGGGGGAGTCGACACCGGTGGGGTCGGCGACGGCGAGCAGGCGACCTTTGTGGTCGGCGAGCGTGTGCGGGCCGGTCGTGTCCCAGTCGAAGAGGGCGTGCGCGACGTCGGTGACGAACGCGACCTCGTCGGTGGTCGCTGGGATGGGGGCCAGCTCGTCCGACGTCGGCCGGGGCGACGCGGACGTGGCCGTCGAAGGCCCCGGGAAGGGTGGGGCCGTGCGCGGGATGGACGTTGCGGGGGCATCGCCGCGCGGGAGGAGCACGAAGGCGGTGAGTGCGATCGCGGCGAGCAGCAGGGCGACACCGAGGACCATTCGTCCCCGGCGTAGCGGCCGGGCGGCGGACCACCGGAGCGGGAGCATCGTCGGCCTCCTCACGCCGCGCCCGCACGCGCGGCGCGGACGAGGTCGACGAAGCGGGTGGACTCGGCGACGGTCCGCTCGAGCATCGCCCAGTCGGAGTCGCTCAGCTTGGCGGCGACCTCGGCCGGGTCGTAGTGCTGGGTCCAGCCGTCCAGGTCCGCCCACGACATCACCAGCGCCGTGACCGAACGCTTCACCGGCGTCGGCGGGGTGCGGTGCGAGGACAGCAGCTCGACGCGGCGCTTGCGTTCCTCCTTGGCTCGCGCGAACGCTTTCGTGCTCAGCTCGGCGATCTCTTCCGGCGTCGGCTCGTCATCGAGGCAGGGCTCGTCAGCCGATCTCGGAGCGGCCGAGCTGAGCGCGACGGCCTCGATCACGGTCCGGTATGCGGGGTCGACCGGGCCGCCGTCGTTGATCTTGTCGAGCTCGGACTCGGCGAGACGGCGGACCTCCAGCGGGTAGGACTCGTCGTCGATGACGTTCTGGATGCGACTGATCTGCTCCAGACGCTGGTAGGACTCGGAACCCGTGACCATGTGCGCGGCCCGAGCCCGGCTACGGGTGTGGTCGTTGCGCGGTGGTGGGGAGTCCCCACCACCGTTCTCTTCCCCGACGTCGCCGTCCGTGCCGAAGCGCGAGGCCTCCTGCCGGCGGCGTGCGTCTTCGGCCAGGACCGCCTTCAGCTCCCGGTAGAGCCTGGCGGCCTCGGTGGGGGCGAGGGGCTTGTGCAGCGCGTTCTCGTCCTGCTGGGCGAGCAGGCCGGATAGCGGATCGGAGATCCCGGCCCGGACCCACACCTTCACGCTCGTCCAGCCGAGCCGGATGATCGCCTCCAGGCGCCGTCGCCCGCACACAAGCACCCCGTCGGGGGTGACCGTGATCGGTTGGAGCAGGCCGACCCGCTCGATCGACGCCATCAGCGCGCTGAGGTCACCGAGCTCGGACCGGTGGCGGATGCCGACCGTGATCGAGGAGACGGAACGCTCGGCCCCCAGGTAGTCCTTCGCCTCACGCATACCGCACCTCCAGGCACGGGGGCGCCGACATCGCCAGGGCGCTCGTGACTCGCACGTCCTCGCAGATCTCCTCCCGCGACTGGCCGACGACCAGGCGCCACAGCAGCCCGCGTCCGAGGTCCGTCGCGGCAAGGTCGGGATTCTGCGCACCCAGCACCACCGTCAGCACCCGCGTCCACTGCTCCTGGCTCAGATCAAGGTGTCCCCACCCCTCCCGGTGGCGTCGGAGGTACTCGAACGCACGACGGCGCTGCCCGGCCTCGACGAGACGCGAACAGATCAGCTCGAGTGCGCACCGCGCGACGTCGGCCGGCCAGCCGCAGAACGAGAACACCCTCACCGCCTCGGCCAGCGCATCGGCCGCCGGCACGAACCGTGCCGACCGCCCTTCGACAACTGCGGCGCCCAGGACGGAGTTGTCGACGCCGGTGTCGTCGGCGGCGAGCTCGCGTTCGACCGAGACGTGCTCGGCGAACCGCTGAGCATCGAACAGCGGTTCATGCATCAGGTGCCGGGCCTGCTCGACCCCGCACAACAGACCGTTCGCCCGGTGCTCCGCCTGCAGCGTGCGCTGCACTGCCTGGGTCACCACACCCCACGGATCCCGCGCCCAGCGTGTCGCGGGCGCGGTGAGCGCCTCATAGGCCGCGGTGGCAGCGTCCTCACCCGTCTGCCCGTACTTGCGGGCCAGGCCCCGGTACCGCTCGACACAATGGCGCAGCAGCTCCCGAGCCTCCGTCTCCTCCCACCCGGCCGGGCGCCGGTGCAGCTCGATCAGCATCCGCCGCAGCCCGGACGCACGCGTGAACCGTGGTGTCGCGTTCATCGGTCCAGCCCCTTCGGCCGGCGTGCCGCCCGCCGGGCCCGCAGCCGCCGTGTTGCCGCACGCGCAACCACGGCCGGGGCGAGAACGACGGGCCGCGTCGCTCTCGACTGCGCCGCCAGACTCCGATCGACGACCTTGCCGAGCACCGGAGCGACCACAGTCAACGGCAGCTCGGACGGACGCACCCACGGCACCTCCGGCCCCGCCGGAGCCTCAGTGTCCGCCGTGGGCTCGACGTCGGAGGGCCCGGTCGGTGCGTGGTCGCGCACGGCCAGTTGAGGGTGCCGCGGCGGCCTCGTGGGGCGGGGGAGCGGACGGCGCTGGTCGTCGTCCCGCTCGCGCTCGTCTTCATTCATCGGGCCACCGCCTCGCTCGACCGGGACTGTGCGTGTGAGTGGTTGCGTCCTCGGGCGCCCGCTTCACGCGGACCGGTGCGGCGAAACGCCGAGCTGATCGTGGCCGTCGCCTCCCGCCGGCCGAGCCCGGCACGCTCGGCAGCCTCGCCGAGCAGGCCGAACACCGAGTCGCGGTCGAAGCCGCCCTCGACCATCCGGCACGCCGCCCAGAACAGCCCGCCGTTGCGGCCACCCTCCGGACGCGCGGCCACCCACTCGGCCAAGTAGCGCGGCGACGCATCCCAGACCGGCGCGGCGCCCACAACAGGACCCCGGCGCGGCGGCACCAACAGGCCCCGCAGCGCGGCCGCGTCCACCGGCGCCGATTCGTGGTGGGCTGCTACCAGCAGCTCATACCCACGTACGACACGGTCCGCCGTCCGGCACCGGGACGGCGGGACGACGACGTACCCGCCGTCCCCACGGAAGTCGACGTGCGCCGTGGCGATCGTCCACGACCGCTGCTCGAGCCCGTGCGGGAAGTAGGCATGCACGCCGCCCGACGGCGTACGCACCAGGCACGCCCACGAGGCCACGAGGCCCGCCCGTCGGGCGCGCTCGAACCCGCCGAACCCGCTGCCGCCGTCGTGCACATCGACGTCGACGACGTCCACCCCGGACATGGCCCCGGTCGGGAGGCCGATGTTCGCTTCGGGCCAGCGCCGCCACCACGCGGCCACTTGCTCCTCGTCGCGGGAGGCCTCGTGGAAGCCACGCCGCGTCAGCGGTGCCTTCCCCTCCGGCCGGCAGGGGAAGACGACCGCCCCCGCCCGCACATAGACGAGTGCTGCCTCCCCGAGCGTCGGTGCAGCCGACGCCGCGACGACCGTCGCCGGCGACCAACCCGCGGAAGTGGTGGTGCGTTCCATGCACCCCACGCTGGGCCGGGTGCGTTACCGAAAACGTACGGGGTACCCCACCCCGTACGCGCCCCGTACGCACTCGAGGGGGAGCCGTCGGGGCAGGTCAGGGTGCGTACGGGGAGAGGTTCAAGAATGCTTGCGCCGATCCCCTTGGGTACTGCTGGCGGACCATCCCCCGGGTCTCTGCACAGAGACGTGACATCCCAAGTGCGGTCGTCGCGACGCCGCTCTCGAAGGGAAGTTCACCGGGCCGACGCCTACCCGACGGAATTCCAGGTCGTGCTCGCCACCACCGACCCAGCCCAGCACCATCAGGCTGCGAACGCGATCCTCACAGTCAGAGCACGGTTGTCGCGTCAAACCTCTGACCTAGACGCCGTACCGCTCGTGCCCGAAAGGTCCCGTCCCCCGCGAGGGCGGGACCTTTGGTGTTTCCGGTCTGCGGAACGCGGTGATGGTCGCGCGTCCCGACCCGGAGGTGTTAATCGGTCTCGGCCGGGGGGAGCACAACGCGAGCGTGGTGGAACAGATGGTCGGCCATCGCCGTTGCGGCGCCCTCCGGGTCGCGGGCCTCGATGCGGTCCAGGATCCTCGCGTGCGCCTCGATGATCGTCTGCAGGTCACCTCCGGCCTGCACCCACCCGCGCCATACGTGCTCGCGCTGGCGCCGCAGCAGAGGTTCGAGGGCCCCGAGTGTCAGGACGAGGAGGTCGTTCTTGCCGGCGCGCGCGACGGCGGCGTGGAACCCGACGTCGGCGGTGTGGAGTTCCTCTTCTGTTTCGACGGCGCGAAGGTGCGCCAACGCAGCGCGAACGTCTGCGAGCGATGCTTCGTCGGCATGGGATGCGGCCAACCGTGCGTTGCCGACCTCGACGACCTCCCGGAACTCCTGCACCTGGTCGTCGTCGCCGTCCGGGTGCTGGACCCGGAACCGGAGCAGCAGGCTCAGGTGGGAGGCGTCGGGCACGGAGATCACGCTCTCCTTGCCCTGCTGCCGGCGGACGACGCCCATCGCCGCGAGCCCGGAGACCGCCTCGCGGACCACCGGCACGCTGACGTCAAAGGTCGCGGCGAGCTCGTTGGTGGGGGGCAGGTGGTCGCCGGGGGCGAGGCCGCGGTCCTGGATGAGTTCGAGGAGGGCGGCGGTCGCCTGGTCGGTGAGCGACGAACGGCGTAGCGGCTTCGACTGCGACTCGGCCATGGGTCCTCTCTCGTCAGGATGCCCCAACCTAACATCTTGGTCGCTTCACTGCTTCTCTGATAAGTTGCAAATATGACTACGGAAGCTGTTGTGGCGGGCCGATGGTCCGCGTCCGACCTGCGTGCCCTCCATGCCCCGGTGATCTGCGACGTCCTGGACCAGATCGGGCGTCACCACCAGTTCCTCCCGCCCGAGATCCGGCCGATCGCCACCGACATGGTCGTGATCGGACGCGCCATGCCGGTCCTGATCGCCGACGTCTTCGGGGTCCAGCGCAACCCGTTCGGGCGGCTCACCGAGGCCCTCGACGACCTGCGCCGCGGTGAGGTGTACCTGGCGTACAACGGCGCGGGGCTCGCCGCGGGGTGGGGCGAGATCCTGACAGTGGCGGCCACGCGGCGCGGCGCGGCGGGCGCGGTCATCGACGGGTTCCACCGTGACACCGCGGGGGTGCTCGAGCACGGGTTCCCGGTCTTCAGCCGGGGCGGGTACGCGCAGGATGCCGGCGCGCGGAAGTCGGTCCTCGACTTCCGTACGCCGGTCGAGGTCGGGGGCGTGCTCGTCACCCCGGGCGACCTCGTGTTCGGCGACCGTGACGGGGTCGTGGTCGTGCCGCAGGACGTCGAGGTCGAGGTGGTCGAGAGGGCGCTCGAGAAGGTTGCGACCGAGAACCGGGTCCTGGCCGCCGTTCGAGGCGGAATGTCGACGACCGAGGCGTTCGCCACCTTCGGCGTGCTCTGAGCACCCCGAACCGTGTTCCACCGCTCGGCCCTGCACGGCCGACGACGATCAGGAAGGACAGCGCGATGAGCGCAATCAGGTCGATCACCACCGCGGTGGTGGAGGCGAACTTCGACTGGACCATCGTCCGGGTCGAGAACGAGGACGGCGTGGTCGGCTGGGGAGAATGCTTCTTCGCTCCCGGGCTCACACGCATCGTCAACCACATGGCGGAGCTCGCCGTCGGGGACGACTCGCGTAACGTCGAAGCGGTCCTCGCGCGGCTTCGCGCGGCCGCGTCGGGTGCCGGGTCGGTAGGCGGGATCATCCACAACGCGCTCTCCGGCATCGACGCCGCGCTGTGGGACCTCAACGCGCGGGCGCTCGGCGTCCCGCTGTGGCGGCTGCTCGGCGGCCGCTTCCACGACAGCGTCCGGGTGTACGCCGACTGTCACGGCGGGTCCGGCCTCATGAGCTTGGGCCCAATGCTCGACATCCGTCGGCCCCGCTGGGCCGCCGGCGAGGCGGTGGCCGACGGCACGATCGGGCGCAGCCTGTTCGACATCGACGCCGAGACCGAACCGGTGGATCTCGACCTGCTCGCGCGGCGTGCCGCGGAGGCCGTCGAGCGAGGGTTCGACGCGCTGAAGTTCGATCTCGACGTCCCGGGTCTCCTGCCGGTCCGCCCGGGGTCGCGCACCATGCCGCCCGGGGCCGAGTCGCTCGCGCGCGACATGGTCGACGCCATCCGGGCGGGTGCCGGGCCCGACGTCGAGCTGGCGTTCGACCTGCACTGGCGCTACGACTACGGGTCCGCGGCCCGGCTCGCCGAGGCGGTGTCGCACGTGCCGATCCTGTGGCTCGAGGACCCCATGCCGCCGGAGAACGTCGCGGGTCTCCTCTCCCTGGCGCGGTCGACCAGCACGCCCCTCGGCGGAGGCGAGAACCTCATCGGGTACCGCTCGTTCGAGGAGGTCGTCCAGGGCGGCGCCCTGGCCGTGGTCACCCCCGACCTGGGGAAGTTTGGCGGGGTCTCCGAGGCTCGACGCCTCGCGGCCGCCGCCGCGGACCGCGGCCTGTCGATCGCCCCGCACAACATCGCCGGACCGGTCGGAACCGCCTTCGCGGCGCAGCTCTCGTCGACCTGGTCCAACTTCCTCGCGCTCGAGTTCCACGCCCAGGACGTGCCGTTCTTCGACGAGCTCGTCACAGAGCCGCTCCTCGTCGGCGGCCAGATCGCCGTGACCGACCGGCCAGGCATCGGCGTCGAGCCCGACCTCGACGTCGTCCGCCGCTGGGCGAAGGCGGGCGAGCCCGTCTTCGGGGAACCTGCCGCCTGACGGGCGCACGACGGCACACGGGCCGGCGGCGATACCGCCCTCGGCCTGGCAGGGTTCGGCCTGCCGCCCCGCCGGACGGACGACCGTCACGGCAGCCACCATGATTCCCTCATCGAGGAGGAACGATGTCTCACCCGCCAACGGCGACGGACGTGACGCAGGACCACGACGAGCCCGTCGTCGACCAGGCGAATGTCCGCCGGGCCGCGCTGGCCGGCCTCGTCGGCACCGCGCTCGAGCAGTACGACTTCGTCATCTACGGCACCGCCGCCGCGATCATCTTCAACTCGCTGTTCTTCCCCGACGCGTCCCCGGCGATGGGAGTCATCGCCTCGCTCGGTACGTACGCCGTCGGCTTCCTCGCACGTCCGCTCGGCGGCCTCTTCTTCGCGCGGTACGGCGACCGGCTCGGCCGAAAGTGGGTCCTCGTCGCGACCCTCTACCTCATGGGGATCGCGACGTTCGCCATCGGGCTCCTGCCGACCTACCACCAGGCGGGCATCCTCGCCCCGGCGCTGCTCGTGGTCTGCCGGCTGCTCCAGGGGTTCGGCGCCGGGGCGGAGCAGGCCGGTGGCGTGACCCTGCTCGCGGAGACCGCGCGGAGGAGCCGCCGGGGGTTCTATACGTCGCTGGTCTTCGTCGGGGCCGCGCTCGGGTCCGTGCTCGGCGCCCTCGCGTGGCTGCTCGCGCAGCGGATGCCGGAGGAGGCCCTGCAGACGTACGGCTGGCGCCTGGTCTTCTTCTCCTCCATCTTCGTGACGATCGCCGCCTACGTGCTCCGGCGCAGGCTCCACGAGTCGCCGGTCTTCAAGGAGACCGAGAAGGCGCGCATCGGTGCGGCGGACACCCCGATCAAGGACGTCCTGAAGAACGGGCGCCCCGGCCTGTGGCGTGTCTTCCTCATCAACATGGGCTCCAACGGGCAGAGCTACATCTACCAGGTGTTCCTCGGGAGCTACCTCGTCACGTGGGTCGGGGTGGAGGCGAGCTTCATCCCCGAGGTGCTGCTCTGGGGAGCGATCGGGGCGTGCGCCGTGACCGTGATCAGCGGGCGCCTCACCGACACCCTGGGACGCAAGCCGGTGATCCTCGGCGTCCTCGTGTTCCTCCTCGCCTTCCCGATCCCGGCCTTCCTGCTCATCGACACCGGCAACACGTTCCTCGTCGGGCTCGTGGTGGTCATCGGTTTCATGATGGTCTACGGCACGGTGGGCTCCCAGGGGGCCTTCTACGCCGAGATGTTCGGCTCTCGATACCGGTACGCCGGCGTCTCGATCGCCCGGGAGTTCTCAGCCGTCCTGGGAGGCGGTATCGCCCCGATGGTGGCGTCGGCCCTCATCACCTGGGCGTCCGGCTCCTGGTGGCCCGTCGCGATCTACATGATGCTCATGGTCGGAGCCTCCATCGTCGCCACCCTCCTGTCGCCCGAGACCCGCGGCAGAGACCTGCGTCTCGAGCAGGACGCCGTCACCCCCGCGCACTGATCCGCCCACCCGTGAAAGGCCCGCGATGAAGCTCCTCCTGCCCGACGCGCTCCCGCTCGCCCCGTCGGTGCCCGACGACGTCCGCACCGTCGTGTACGACGCATCGTCGCCCGTCCCGGACGACCATCTGGACGCAACCGCTCTGGTGACCTGGGGCAGCACCCGACAGGACCTGGCCGCGGTGGCCGGACGGATGCCCGACCTGCGCTGGGTGCAGACCCTCGCGGCCGGCCCGGACGACGTCCTTGCCGCCGGCTTCGCGTCCGACGTCGTCCTCACGTGCGGCACCGGGCTGCACTCCCGGACGGTGGCCGAGCACGCGCTGACCCTCGTGCTGGGCCTCGTGCGGCGGATGCCGCGGATGCGGCGCGCGCAGGCCGAGCACCGGTGGGCGTCCGAGCTCGGCGGGTTGCAGCCGCTGCGCCCCGACGGCGCCGTCACCACCCTGCTCGGCGCCCGGGTCCTGATCTGGGGGCTCGGGAGCATCGGGGGCGCGTTGGCACCGCTGCTCCGCCAGCTCGGGGCCGACGTGCGGGGCGTCGCCCGGTCTGCCGGGGAACGGGGTGGCGTCCCCGTCGTGGCCGAGGCCGATCTCGACGAGGAGCTCGCCGGCACGGACGTCCTCGTCATGATCCTTCCCACGACCCGGGCGACCGATCGAGCGCTGGACGCGCGTCGCCTCGCGGCACTCCCGCCTGGCGCGTACGTCGTGAACGTGGGGCGCGGGTCCACGGTGGACGAGGAGGCCCTCGTCGACGCCTTGCGTGCGGGGCGGCTCGCGGGCGCCGCACTCGACGTCGCAGCGACCGAGCCGTTGCCGGCCGGCTCGCCCCTCTGGGACGCGCCCGGGCTCGTCCTCACGCCGCACGCGGCGGGAGGGCGGCCGGTCGGCGCCGACGAGCTCATCGCGCACAACCTCCGCGCGCTGCGTGCCGGGGAGAACCTGCGCAACGTGGTGCCCCGATGAGAGCGTCTGCCCCGAGCAGGGAAGTGCCCGCGCGCCCGCGGGTGTTCGCGGGGGCGTACGCGCTGTGCGATGACGGCGGGGGGGCCGCCCGAGTGGTACCCCGCGCTCGAAGCCGACGGGGTCACGGGGCTCGAGCACCCCGTCCACGCCGACGACCCCGATGCGCTCCTCACACTCGCCCATAACCTCCCGCCCTCCTGGGATCTCCTGCTCACGACCGCGCCCATGACGAGCTCCCGCCTCGCCGGGCGTCCCGCATACGGGCTTGCCTCGGGGGACCAGGACGGGAGGGCGAAGGCGGTCGACGACGTGCGGGCGTGCCTCGACGCGGCCGCACGTGTCGACGAGGCCGCCGGGAGGCGACGGGTGACGGGGATCGAGCTGCACACGGCGCCGGGCCCGGCGCACGGGGACCCCGAGTCCCTCGTCCGTAGCCTCGCCGAGCTCGCCGCGACGGCCCCCGTGCCGGTTCCACTCGTCGTCGAGCACTGCGATGCACCGAGCGGGAACGGGCCGCCCGACAAGGGATACCTGCGCCTGGAGGACGAGGTGCGTGCAGCCGGGGCCGCCGCCGCAGCCTCGGGCCACCCGGTGCGGCTCGGCGTCAACTGGGGTCGCTCCGCCGTCGAGGGGCGCAGCACCTCGACCCCCGTCGAGCACGCGCGCACAGCGGCCGCGTCGGGCCTGCTCGCCACGGCCGTCCTCTCGGGCACGTCCTCCTCGGCCGGTCCCTGGGGCGAGGCCTGGAGAGACGTGCACGTGCCGCCATACGGCGCACCGCCCCTCCCGCCGGACGGCGGCGGCACCCGCCTCGGGCTTGCGGAGGCGACGGACTTCGTCGTTGCCTGCGGTCACCTGGCCGTCCTGGGGGTGAAGGTTGCCGCGCCCCCGGCCGCGCCGATGACGGACCGGTTGGCGCTTATACGCGCGTCGGTGCGGGTCGCGAAATGCGCATTGGAGCGGAGGCGACATCCAAGGGACTCGCCGGCCGGATTCCGGTGACAATCTTCGGATGGATGGGAAGGAGCGAAAACGGATCCGCCGATCCGATTGCTCGCCCGTATCGTTGCCATCGCGGTCGCGCTGGACGGGCTGCTGTGGTTCTGCCCCCTTCTGGGTCGGCGTCACCAGCCCGTGCAGCAGACCGCGTCGTGTGGCGGGTCGCGCCGGGACCTCTGGGAAGTCGCCGAGGCGTACGCTCGCGACGTCGATGAGCCGGCCTCGGTTGCGCGCCGCGGCTCGCACCAGATCCATGCTGCGTCCGGCCGTTGCAGCTCGAATCAGACGGACCGCCGGACAGCCCGCGGCCAGATCTGAGTGAGGGCCTCGGAGATGGCGTTCGCGACGTCCGGCATGCGCTCTTGGGGCATGCGGACGACTGGCGCGGACACGCTCACGGCGTTGTGGGCGTCCGAGCCGGGCAACGCGACCGCGACGGCGCGCATGAGGTCGGCGCTCTCCTCGTCGTCCACGCCGTAGCCGCGCTCGCGCGTTCGGTCGAGTTCGTCGCGAAGGGCCGACAACGAGGTGATGGTCGAAGGCGTCAAGCGGTCGAGATCGTCGCCGACGACCCGGACGACCTCGTCCCAGGTGTACGTGGCGAGGATCGCCTTGCCCATCGCTGTGGCGTGGGCGGGGAGCCGACGGCCGACGGCGCTGAACATGCGCAGCGGGTGGGTCGACTCGCGCTTTGCAAGGTAGACCACGTCAGACCCGTCGAGGCGACCCAGATGTGAGGCCTCCCCGAAGCGGTCGGTCAGGGTGGTCAGAACAGGCTCGGTCAGATGCACGATCTCATCGGCGTCGACGTAGCTCGTACCGGCCTGCAGGGCACGAAGACCCACGCGGTAGCGCGAGTGGGTGAGGTCGTCGGTCTCGACCCAGCCTCGTCGCTCGAGCGTGCCCAAGAGCTTGTGGAGGCTGCTCTTCGGCACCCCAAGGGCCTGGAGGATCTGGGTGAACGTCATGGGCACCTGTGCTCGCGCGAGGAGCTCCAGGACGTCGAGCGTCCGCTCGGACGACTTCACGCCTTCAGGCGCTGGGCCGGTGGCTGTCATGCGATCGATGCTAGCAGCGTTCACATTGAGGAACTCAGTTCACATGAGTCGCCCAGAACTCTTGACACTGCAAGCATGCGTCCCTAGCGTTGTCAGCATAGCGAACGAAGTTCACATACAGGAACAGAGCAAGGGAGCTCGACGTGGTTGCTCGTAGAAGTGTCGCGGCCGTCCTGGGTGTCGTCGCCCTGTCCACCGGGCTCGCTGCGTGCGGGTCCGGCGGAGGCGGCTCCGAGGATGGCCAGGTCACCCTCACCTACTGGACGAGCGTCGAGGAGGACACGCTCGCCGCGGGGGAGGGGCCTGTCATCGAGGCGTTCGAGAAGGCGAACCCGGACATCAAGGTCGAGGTCGAGAAGATCGCCTTCGGCGACTACAACACCAAGCTGCAGACGGAGATGCGCGGCGGTGCCGGCCCGGACGTCGGCCGCGTGAATCACACCGACGTGCAGACCTACGCCGCAGCCGGGTTCCTGCTCCCGCTCGACGATGCGATCGCGGCCGGCGACATCGACACCAAGCCCCTGATCCCAGGCCCGGTCGACGTGGGCAAGGTCGGAGGCAAGCAACTCTCGCTGCCGCTCACCACCGACGCCCGAGTCCTCTACGTCAACCTCGACATGCTCGCGGAGCACGGGATCGACACTGCGCCGGAGACGTGGAGCGAGCTGCTCGCCGACGTCAAGGCGTTCGCCGGCACCGACGAGTACGGCTATGGCTTCACGACGGACAGCGACTACGCATTGTCCTACGAGTCGGCAGGGCCCTATATCAACACTGCAGGCGGACTCATTCTCGACGCGGAGGGCACGCAGGCGGTCGCGAGCTCGGACGCGCAGACCGGTGCCGCAGTACAGCTCCTGCAGGACATCGTCGCGACCGGTGCCGTGCCGCCGGGCCTGGACAACCTCTCCGGCGACACCGTGTCGCAGCTGTTCGCGAAGAAGAAGCTCGCAATGATGCTCGGTGGCCCGTGGGTCCGACCCCAGATCGAGGGCTACAACCCCGACATGAAGTACGGCGAGGACTGGGCGACCGTCCCCGTACCGGTGCAGAACGCCGGCGACGCGTCGTCCTCGACGGCGGGCGGCTGGCAGGTCGGGGCGTTCAAGAATTCCGAGCACCCTGAGGAGGCCGCCAAGCTCGTCGGGTGGATGACCAAGCCCGAGAACCTCGAGGCGATCAACAAGACCGAGGCGTTTCCCCCGACCGTCGACGGACTGACGGTCTCCCCGTGGAGCGACGATCCGTTCTACGACGCGTTCGAGGCCGTGCTCCCCGAGGCGCGGGTCCCGATCACCCCGGTCGCGCGGCTCGCCGAGGTCTCCGCGGCGTTCGAGAACATCCTGGAACCGGCCGTCATCAAGCCCGGTGCTTCGGTGCCCGACGCGTTGTCGGAGTTCGACGCCAAGGCCGACGAGATCATCAAGTAGGTCGACGTGACCTGGCCAACGAACGGCAGCTCATGACTCTTCAGACGATCGACACGCGAGCCGGGGACCACGCCATCGCCCCGGCAGGCCGTCGGGCTCAGGGTGTGCGCCGACCGACAGCCTGGCCCTATGCGACGCCAGCTTTCATCGCGCTCGGCCTGCTGCTCGTGTATCCCCTCGGATACAACATCTGGCTGAGCCTCCACATCGACCGGCTCAGCGCCGACGACGGGAAGTTCGTCGGACTCCAGAACTACGTGGACGTCCTGACCCAGGGCGAGCTGGCCGGGACGATCGGCCGCACCCTCGTCTTCACGTTCGGTTCGATGGTCCTGCAGTTCGCCATCGGCCTCGTGGCCGCGCTGGCGCTCGAGTTCTTCCCCCGCGCCAGCCGCGCGATGCGTCCGCTACTGCTCGCTCCGTGGGTCATCCCCGCGGTCGCGGTGGGAGCCATCTGGGCTTCGATCCTGGACACGAACACGGGGATGGCGAACGCGGTCCTGGCCGTGTTCGGCGGCAGCCCCGTGGCGTGGCTGTCCAGCCCCGCGCTCGCCATGGGGTCGCTCATCGTGGTGAACACGTGGAAGGCGGCACCGTACTGGATCCTCATGATCTCGGCGGCGCTGAAGACCATCCCCAAGGAACTGGAGGAGGCGGCGCGCGTGGACGGTGCCCCGTACTGGCGCATCGTCTGGCACGTCCTGCTCCCCGGCATCCGCCCCGTGGTGGTCACGACCGGGCTGCTCGCCTTCATCTGGACCTTCAACTACTTCGACCTGGTCTATCTGCTCACGAACGGAGGCCCGGACAACGCCACTCGCACACTGCCGTTCGCCATCTGGGAGTCGTCGTTGAAGTTCAACAGATTCGACCAAGCCGCCACGTACTCGGTCCTGTCCGTCCTGATCACCGGCATCGCGATCGCGTTCTACATGCGAGTCGCGCGAAGGGGCGTCCGATGACTGCGATCCCGGCCCGACGTGGACACCGCCGTCCGTGGGCGGCGGGAACGATCCTCACGCTCGTGCTCATCGGGACGCTCCTCCCGATGTACTGGCTGGTGACCTCGTCACTGAAGCCCTCCACCGAGATCTCGGAGATCCCGGCGACGCTCTTCCCGCACTCCCTCACCTTCGACAACTTTCGTCAGGTGTGGAGCGCGGGAGAGATCCCGTCGGCCTCGGCGCGGTCCCTGGGTATCGCGCTGGTGACCACCGCGTGCGTGGTGGTGCTCGCGTCGATGTCGGCGTACGCCGCGACCCATCTGCGCTACCGGTTCTCCTCTCACATGCTGACGATGGGATTCGTCACGCAGCTGCTACCCCAGGCCGCGACGCTGGTCCCGGTGTTCATCCTGTGGACCAGCCTCGGTCTCGTGGGTTCGCTGCCCGGACTCACGCTGGCCTACATCGGGTTCCAGCTACCCGTGGCTGTCTGGATCATCACCGGCCACTTCGCGTCCGTGCCGACCGAGGTCGTCGAGGCGGCCTCCGTCGATGGGAGCAAGCCGCTGCGGACGTTGTTCCGCATCGTGGTTCCCATGGCCGCTCCGGGCATCGCCGCCGTCGCCATCTGGGCCGTGATCGGGTGCTGGAGCGAGCTGATGTTCGCCCTCATCCTGCTGTCGAGCGACACACAGACCGTGCCCGTCGCGCTGGCGGGGATGGTGGGTCAGCACACGACCGACTGGGGTCTCGTGCTGGCAGCGTCGACGATCGCCGCGCTCCCTCCCCTGATCCTCTTTTTCCTCCTGCAGAAGTACTTCGCCAACGGCATCTCCGGCGCCGTCAAGGGCTAACACGAGAGGCACACGTGCTCGACATCGACCGCATCAGCATCATCCCGACCTCCCACCTGGACCTCTTTTGGCTGGGTGACTACCGCAACTGCCTCACACGGGGGGACGCCCTCATCCGGCGCTACCTCGACCGGGCGGAGGAGTCCGGCGACGAGACCTTCGTCATCGACACCGCGATCTTCGCGGAACACTTCCTGCGGACCCATCCTCACTACGAGCCGCTGGTGCGGAAGCTGATTGCCGAGAACCGTCTCGAGATCGGCGGCGCCTACATCGACCGGTGGGAGAACCTCGTCCTCGGGGAGTCGCTCATCCGCAACATCCAGATCGGCCGCCGGTGGGTTCGCGACCGGCTCGGTGTCGAGACGCGCCTCGCGGCGCACCCCGACCTTCCGGGCCTCAACGCGCAGACCGCTCAGATCTACGCGCAGGCGGGTGTCCGCTACTACGTGACGTCCCGGAAGATCTTCCACGAGGGACGCATCTGGCGGCACGTCGCGCCGGACGGAACACCGCTGCACATGATCACCTGGCCCGTGCACTACGTCTTCGTGCCGTTCCGGCCCGGGGCCATCGAGCCTGAGGGGTCGGGTCACTTCGTCGCGGACCACTCCCTCTCGCACGACGAACTGCGCGAGCGGTACCCGCACGGGACGGTGGCGATGGCCGGCGGCGCCGGCGACCTTACGGGCCCTGAGGACTTCATCACCCGGTACGGTAAGGACCAGCGCGCATACGTGCAGCAGTTCCGTACCGAGTTCCCCGAGATCGAGGTGGACTACGCCGTCCCCTCGACCGTGATGCAGCCCTATCTGGACGACCCGGTGGACCTGCCTGAACGTGATGGCTCCTTCCCGAGCGTCTGGGGTGTGGCCCCCGACGAGGAGATGCGGTTCTTCCATCGGGTCCGCATGCTCGAGCGGGACCTGCTCGACGCCGAGACGTCGGCGGTGATCGCCGCAGCAGGCGGACGTGCCGCGGTGCCCGAGTCGGCTGCGCGGTGGCGTGGCGTCTATGGCGAGGACTCCTTCTTCGAGCCGGACGACTTCGCGCCCGTGGGGCGCGAGTTCGAGTGGCTCTGGCGCATGCAGGCGTTCACGCAGGACCACAACGGCGGCGGGCAGGACGGTGCACTGTCCGTCTTCCAGAAGAAGGTGCGCCACGACCGTGCCCGCGGGTACGCGAGGGAGGTCGTCGAGCACGTGGCCGCCGGTGATGACGCCGAGCGGCTGCTCGTGCTCTCGACCCGGTTCGGCGACGACCCCGTGCTGACGGTGGACCCGGAGGACGTCGGCCCCCTGACCGGACTCCTCGAGGAGGTCCCGGCGGGCCGGCGGCAGGAGCTGCACCACGCTGACCGCTCCACGTCGGTCGCGGTGACGGCGCACGTCCCCGATGGGATCGGCCTGCACGCGCTCGTCACCCGCGAGCCCGAGGGGTGCGTCGACGTCGTCGACGAGCCGGGACGCGTCGTCCTGACGTCGGCAGGGCTGCGGGTCGTCGTCTCGAAGACCGACGGGACCGTCGAGCTCGCTGCCGACGGCCCTGCGGTGCGTGCGCTCGAGCTGCCCTACGCCGTGCGCGAGCTGGGCAACGACGTCACCCTGCGGACCGACGAGTCGGTGCGGGTCGACGCCCTCCTCACCGGCGTCGAGGTCCTGTCGACCGGTCCGCTGTGCGCCCAGGTCGCGATCGGCTGGGACCTGCTGGACGTCAGGTGGCACCAGGTGCTCACCGTGTGGGCCCACGAGCCGTCACTCGACGTCGAGGTCGACGTCGAGTGGCCCGCCCTGGAGGACTGGCAGGTCCGCATGCCGGTGGTGCCGCGCGCACCACGGGACACCGTTCGGTACGGCACACCGTTCCACGGCTCCGACTGGGAGGACGTGCCCGAGGGCTCGCGCCCGTTCCAGCCTGACGAGATCGCGCCGGAGGACCAGCAGTCCTACCGCGAGGTGCAGCACTGGCTCACCGCGCAGGAGGGCGAGCTGACGTTGGCCGTCCTCACCGAGCACCCGGCGTGGCGATCGGCCGACGGCGAGACGAGCGCCGTCTTGCTGCGCACCGCGCCCTCGTGCGGCGACCCGCGCATGCACTGGACGAACCCGGGGCGCACGACGTGGCAGCTGCGGCTGCAGGTGGTCGGCCACGCCGGCGAGGCAGCACGGCTTGCGGACCGGCGCTGGCGGCGTGCCCGCCTGGTGGCGGGCGGCGCCGTCCCCACGACGGTGCTCGAGAACGCGGGTGACGACGTGCGGGTCTCCGCGTTCTACGTCGACGACGACGGAAGGCCCTGCGTCCGCCTCGTGAACCAGTCGGACCGCCTCGCACGGGTGTCGCTCGCGGGCGACCTCGCCCGCGACGGCGCCGAGCTCGTCGACCTCGACGACACCGTCCTCGGGGTGGTCGAGGCGCGTGAGGGCCGGCTACCGGTCGAGCTGTCCCCCTGGCGCATCCAGACCCTGCGGCTGCGGGCGCGACGGACGGAGGGCACCCGATGAGCGCCCGACGCGATGTCGATCTGGGCCTCGTCCGGTCACAGCTCGGCTCTGCCGTGCTCTCCGACGTGCTCGACGCGCACGGCCTGCGCCGCCAGTGCCTCGCCGCAGGCCTGGCGCCGCTGGGTCCTGACGACGTGGTCGCGGGCTGGGCGTTCCCGGTGGCGCTCCAGCGGGTTTCGGACGTGCCCGACCGCCCGTTCCGCGGACTGGTCACCGCGCTCGATGCGATCGGGCCCGACGAGGTCTTCGTGACCCCGACGGCTCGAGCCACCGATATCGCCGTGTGGGGGGAACTGCTCTCCACGGCCTGCACAGCGCGCGGGGCGGCCGGCGCCATCACCGACGGGCTCGTCCGCGACACCCGCCAGGTCCGTGAGCTGGGCTTCCCCGTGATCTCGGCAGGCACCATTCCCTACGACAGCCTGGGGCGCCACGAGATCGTCGCCCACGGCGTCGCGTGCCAGATCGACGGGGTGCGTATCGAGCCCGGCGACCTCGTGGTGGGCGATGCCGATGGCGTCGTGGTCGTGCCGGCCCGGCTCGCGGGACAGGCGGTGGCCGAGGCGGCGGCCAAGCGGCAAGGGGAGCGCGAGTTCCGCGCCGCGGTGGCAGCGGGCATGCCCGCTACCGAGGCGTTCGCCACGTTCGGGGTGCTCTAGCCGTGCCGAGCAGCACGGACCTGCGCGCCCTCACCGCGAACGACGCCCAGCTCGCCGACGTCGCGACCTTCGCGCACGTCGAGGGCACCGGGGTCGGAAGTCGCGTGCTCGCCGTCGCGCCCGACGGAGGGTTGCACACCCGGATCCTCCTGGACCACGGGCTCGACCTGGGCCGGGCCTGGTACGCGGGCCGGGCGATCTCCTGGACGTCGGCAGCCGGGCCGCGCGTGACGTCGCACGGCGCGACCGACGACGACGGCTGGCACCGCGGTTGGGAGGGCGGCCTGGTCACGACCTGCGGGCTGCGCAACGTCGGGGAACCACTGGCTGGTCAACCCCGCCACGGCCGGTACACCGAGAACGCCGCGCAGGGCGTGGCCGTGGAGACCGACCTCGAGGCCGGGACCGTGCAGGTACGAGGCGTGGTGCGGGAGAACGACGGCGTCGGCCGACTCCTGGTCGTGCGTAGGGAATGGACGTTCCACCTCGGGCAAGGGCACGTCGAGCTGCAGGACGTGACGACGAACGAGTCCGGTGCGCCCGTGATCGTCCCGATGCTCTATCACGTCAACCTCGGGTACCCCTTCCTGGAGCCCGGCTCACGGGTGGTGGGAAGCGCGGACGTCGAGTGCGGGCCGATGGGCGAGCCCCGGCGCCGCGACGACGAAGTGCGCACCTGGTCGGCAGAGCCCGTGGACGGGTGGTCCGCCGTCTCGGTGACCTCCCCCGCGCGCGGACAACGTGTCACGGTCCGCTGGAGGACTGCCGAGCTCCCCCTGTGCCATTCCTGGCGGAACTGGCGGCCCGGCGCGTACGTGCAGGGCATCGAGCCCGCGAACTGTGTCGTCGGGGGCGTCGACGAGCCGGGGCGGGGCGCGCCCGCGCTCGTGCCCGGCGAGTCGCGGACGACTCGACTGAGCATCCTGGTGGAGGAGTCATGACGACGGAGCTGCGCGGCATGAGAGCGCTGGTGACCGGTGCGACCGCCGGCATCGGCGAGGCGATCGCCCGGGCGTTCGCCGGGTCGGGGGCGCGGGTCCTCGTCCACGGGCGGGACGCCTCACGGGCGGCGGCGCTCGCCGCCGAGATCAACGGTGACGTCGTCGTCGGCGATCTGCTCGACCCCGCCACCCCCGCGTCCCTGGTCTCCGCTGCCCGGGCTACGGGCGGTCTCGACATCCTGGTCAACAACGCCGGCTTCGAGGAGCATGCGATCCTTGACGATCTCGACGGCCAGACGCTCGAACGCCTGATGCGTGTCAACTTCCTCGCGCCGGTCGAGACCGTGCGGCTCGCCGTCCCGCTCCTCGAGGCATCCGGGCGGGGAACGGTCGTCAACGTGACCTCGATCCACGAGTCCGTGCCCGTCGCGGGCAACGGCGGGTACGCCGCCGCGAAGGCCGCGCTCGCGGCCTGGACGCGGACGGCGTCGGTCGAGCTCGGACCTCGCCGGGTGCGCATCAACAACCTCGCGCCCGGCGCGATCGTGACCGACATGAATCGCGAGCTCATCGCCCGCGTGGGCCACGAGCGGTTCGCCCGCTGGATCCCGCTGGGTGCCCCCGGAAGCGTGGACCACGTCGCCCGGGCGGCCCTGTTCCTCGCCGGCGCCGACAGCGCCTACGTCACCGGCACGACGCTCACCGTCGACGGTGGCTACTCGAACCATCTTGTCCGGTACGCACCCGACCCGGGCGCGTCCTAGTCCACGGCGCGGCCGCCCTGTGGGGCCGCGTGTCCGCGACCGCTCCTGACGGTCGACGGCGAACCATCCTTGTGACACGGAGGTCTGATGTTCCAGCTCAGCGAGTTCCTCGCGCCCCGACCCGAGCCGTGGTGGCCGCTGATCCGGCAGGCGGGCGTTGAGAACGTCGTCGCGATCATGCGGGGCGCGGAGCAGGAGGAGCGTATCTTCGCCTCGGTCGGGGGCGCCCGACCGGTCCCGACGTTCGAGCCGGGGGAGGAGCCCTGGGGCGAGCGTGCGCTCGCCGCCGACGTGGCGACGTTCTCCGAGCACGGATTCACCGTGACCGCCGTCGAGGACACGGCCCCGATGGACGCCGTCCGCCTCGGGCTGCCGGGCCGCGACGAGCAGATCGAGCACGTCATCACGCAGGTCCGGTCGATGGGCCGGCTCGGGATCCCGGTCCTCTGCTACAACTGGATGGCCCGCTCCAGCTGGGCCCGCACACGTAACGACATCCCGGCCCGAGGCGGGGCCCTCGTCACAGGATTCCGCGCCGCCGACGCGGACGCCCTCGGGCCGCTCGTGCCCGCTGGGGAGGTGTCGGCCGACCAGATGTGGGAGGCGCTCGACTACTTCCTCGACGCCGTCGTTCCGGAGGCCGAGGCCGCCGGTGTGAGGCTCGCCCTGCACCCGGACGACCCGCCGCTCCCCAACGTGCGCGACCTGCCTCGCATCATGAGCTCGGTGGACGCCTACCGACGACTGCTGACGCTGAACACATCGTCCAGCAACGGCATCACCTTCTGCCAGGGGAATTTCGCGCTCATGACGCCAGACGTACCGGACGTGATCAGGGAGCTCGGGCGGGACGGGGCCATCGCGTTCGTCCACTTCCGTGACGTGAGAGGAACGGCGGACGACTTCGTCGAGACGTTCCACGACGATGGTCAGACGGACATGGCCGAGTGCATGAGAGCTTATGCAGCCGTGGGCTTCGACGGGCCGATGCGCCCGGACCACGTGCCGACGATGTCGGGCGAGGTCAACGACCGTCCGGGCTACGCGGTCCTGGGCCGACTGTTCGCCGCCGGGTACGTGCGCGGCCTGCAGCACGCGATCCACGGGCACCCCGCCGGGCGGCTCTCGTGAGCTGACCGGCAGGAAACGAAGCCGCACGGCCGCGTCCCGGGCCGAGGTTGACGAGAACCTCGGCCCGGGACCACGGTTCACGCGTCCGCGTCTGGCAGGGCCGCCGCGAGCCGGGCGCTGAGCCCGCCGTCGACCTTGACGTCCGCGCCGGTCACGAAAGCGGCGCGATCCGACAGGAGGAACTCGACCACCTCCGCGACCTCCAACGGTGTGCCGACCCTGCCGAGCGGGTGCGCGCGGCCCCACTCGGCCACGACGTCGTCGGCGGCCCGCTCGCCGGCGAACAGCCCGGCGGCCCAGCGCAGCATCGGCGTCTCGATCGACCCGGGGCTGACGCTGTTGACGCGGATGCCGTCGGCCGCGTGGTCGACCGCCATCGCGCGGGCAAGCCCCAGCAGGGCGGTCTTGCTCGCGGTGTAGGCCGCGACACCGGTCTGGGTGGCGTAGGCCTGCGCCGAGGACACGACGACGATCGCGCCGCCGCCGTTCTCGCGCAGCAGCGGCACCATGGCGCGGCAGGTGTGGAACGCCCCGCCGACGTTCACGCCCATCACCTCGTCGTAGGTGGCGGGGTCGGTATCGTCCACCGCGCCGTAGCGTTGCACGCCGGCCGCACAGACGACGGCGTCGAGCGTGCCGTGCTCGGCGCGCACGCGGCGGGCCGCGTCGTCGAGCACGTCAGGGCGGGCGACGTCTGCCGCCAGGCCGACGAACCGGCCGGGGCTGTCGGCGTGCCGGGACTCGGCGACCTCGAGCGCGGCGCCGTCACGGTCGATACCGACGACTGTGGCGCCGAGCTCCACGAGGAGGTCGGCGACGCCGCCGCCGATCCCGGCGGCCGCACCCGTCACCACCGCGGTGCGGCCGGCCCAGGCGGCATGCTGTCGACCGCGGTCAGGCATGCCCTGCCACCTGTCCGGACATGTCGCCGAGGCGCAGCAGGACGCCGATCGTACCCAGGCGCGGGACCGTCACGGTGACGCCGTCGGTGACCTCCAGGGGTTCTCCGGGCGTACCCAGGAACGTCGCCCGGCGCGCGCACGAGATCCCCGCGGCGCTCGTGAGGCGCACCGGGGCCTCGCCGTCGACGAACGACTGGAGCCTGAGAAGGAGCTCGCCGTCGTCGGTGGGGAGAACGCTCACGGCCTGGACGTCGGCGCGGTCGATCTCGACGAGCGACGCCTGCTCCGGCGCGTCGGCACTCCCTCTAGCAGCGCCCAGCACGGCCACGGTCTCTCCCGTCACGGCCGAGGCAGTCGCCAGGGCGAGCGAGGGGAGCGACTCGTGCTCGTCAGCCGCGGCGACGGCATAGGTGAAGTCCGTCTCAAATCGCTGCTGGTTCGGGAAGTTCGTGTCCCACACGTTGTTGTGGAACCAGGAGATGACCGTGCCCGGCTCGTTCGGTGCCGTGCTCGGGTAGAACGGGGCGTACGGCTGGGCGATGGTGCCGCGCTGTACGAGCGGTGCGTCCTTCGTGACCCACACGGCGCGCACGCCGTCCGACGGCGAGTCGACCGTCACCCAGCTGCGCACCGCGCGCATGTGCTCGGGAGCGCCGGGCACGTGCGGTAGGTCGTCGCCGGTGACGCCTCCGGTGATCTCGTACCGCACCGTGGCGTCGTCGGTCGCGAACGGGAAGATGAAGTACCCGCTCTCCTTCGCGGTGGTGGCGGGCTTGGCCACCCGATTCTGGACGACCAGGTGGCGCGCGTCGTGCGCCAGCCGCAGCGTCACCGTGACCCGGTCGACGCCGTCGGCCACGAACTCGTACACGAGCCGCTGCTCGACGTCGTCCACGCTGCGCGAGATGAACGACGCCGTGCGGGCTCGCGTGCGGGTACCGATGAACGGCAGGTCAGGGCCGGAGAACGACCGGTTGGAGTGGTGGTTGAACCCGGGCGCCGTCGTGTACGCGTCGTAGAGGTACTCGTTCCCGACGAACAACGAGTCCTGGTTCACCAGCTCGCGGCCGCTCCGGCGGTCGATCACCGACACGATGCCTGCCCGGGCAAGGTCGACGGTCACGGTGAGCGACTCGTTCTCCAGCACGAGCGGGTCTCCGGCGCGGACGGCGGCATCCCCACCCTCAACGACGGCCGCCGCGTCGGGCCGCCCGGCGCCGCCCGGGGTGGTGCCGAGGGTGAACGGGACAGCGTCGACCGGGTCGTCGGACACCTGGTGAAGGTCGAACCGCGAGAACCCGACGGGGGGCAGGTCGTGGGCACGCAGCGTGACCCAGCGGCCGGCCTCGCGGTGCTCGCGGTGCTCCTGGTGGTCCACGCGGAACGGCACGCTCTCGCCCGTGCGGGGGTCCCGGACCTCGAACCCCACGCGGAACGGGACGACGCTCTCGCGGACCAGGAAGCGCACCTCGCGGTCGCGACGCACTCCGTCACCGTTCACGACGTAGTAGCTCGCGAGGGCTCCGTCGGCGGTGCCGAGGGTCTCGCCCAGATACGCCGCGGCGCGTTCGCGGTAGGCGCGGGCGTTCTCCTGCGCCTGGAGGGCCTGCGAGGCCTTCCAGTACCACTGGACCTCGCCAGACTCGAACCCGTGGTCGCGGGCGAGCCACGACTCACCGCCGCCCCAGGTGTGCTCGTTGAACAGAGAGATCTTGCGATAGGCGCGGTCGATGTCTGCTCGCGTGCCCGCGAGGCACGTCCCGGTCCGATGCGTGTACAGGGACGCGAGGACATGCGCCTCCGGCATCCGGAACTGTGCGTCGCGCACGAGCTTCATCATGTGGGCGGACGAGCCGACGCCCTCGACCCACCAGTCGCCCCAGTCGCCCTCGTACGTCTGGATCTCGTCGCCGAGGCGCTCCTCGGCGGCGCGGAAGAACTCCGCGTTCGTCGAGTGCACGAGCCGGGGGGAGGACCACGTGTCGTTCCACTCCCGGATGATGTCCGAGGCCTGCAGGCGGGCGGGGCCGTTGTCGCCGCCCCAGCCCTGCGTGCGCAGGTGGACGATGTCCCACGGGTAGGGCTCGCGCCCCTCGGCCTCCTCGTAGCCTGCCCAGCCGAGCGAACCCGGCGGGTAGGGGTACGGGTTGGTCACCATCGACTGCAGGTAGACCGGCAGCATCCGTTCGACCCGCTCGATCCCCTCGTGGAAGCCGAGGATCGGGCCCTCCTGATAGGCCAGCCCGTGCGGGCTGTCCGTCATCCAGACCAGGACCGACTTGCCCGACGGCGCCGCCCAGCGGAACAGGCGGGGGAGAAGCTGCCCACCGAGCCGCTCGGGTACGGAGCGGCCGGCCCAGTTGTGGGCCACCGACAGGTACTTCACGCCGAAGTCGGACAGGGCGTCGGGCAGACCGACCGGCGTGCCGGGCACGTCGGTCTGCATGGCGGTGTCGAACGGTACGCCGTACCGGTCGGCGATGGCACGCGCTCCGCTGAGGAGCTCGTGCAGCTCCTCGGTGGAGCAGGTGTCCGCGTGCAGGTTGAAGGGCATGGCGGTGAGCTCGACGTGACCCTCCCGCACGTAGTCGACAAACTCCTGGACGACGTGTTCGGGGCGGCTCTGCGCCCACTGCTCGAACGCCCAGAGCGACTCCACGACCCAGCGGAATCGCGAGTCGTCGGGGTCGTCGTGCGTGGCGCGCACGATGTCGAGCACGGAGTCCAGGTAGGACCGCTGGTTCTCGAACACGACCGACTGCGGGTCGGTGTAGCCGAGGTCGAAGTGGTTGTGATGGACGAGGTGGATGGTCCAGTCACGCACCGGCGGCATCGGGAACGTGTAGACCTCGTCCCGGACCTCGGGAAGCCGGAGCTGGACGGTCGCAGCCTCGTCGCCGGCGGGGACGAACACGCGCTGGCACCCGGTGGGTCCGTCCACCAGCTCGACCCCGCCGAGGTCGGTGCCGTCGACCGTCACGTGCGCCACGGTCGGTCGGACCGGCCCGGTGACCTCGACACGGATCGGGCGCTCGCGGTCCGCGCCGTTGCCGCGCGCCAGCTGCTCAGGCGTGATGCGGACGGTGATGCCGTCACGCTCGACGCGGACGGCGCTCGCGTAGTCGTGCAGTCCGGCGATGGCGAATGCGCCGCTCATCGGAAGCCTCGTGATGAGGGCCTTGGCAGTCATGAGAAGTTTCCTCTTTCGACACGTGCGTCGGTGCTGGATTCGGGGGGATGGAGCGGCGACGAGCGGGGGCGACGCCGCGGAGCCTGGGGGCGGGGCGCGCGCACGGCGGCCCCGCCCCCTTCTTGGGGCTAGCGCGTGGCGGCCCGGAGCGTGGTGTCCGCCACGTTGCCGGCGTAGTCCTCGATCCTGACGACGACCTCGCTGTGCTCACTCGCCAGTTCTCGGGTGAGTGAAGGCAACGTCGTGCGCCCGCGGATCATCTGCGGTCGTTCGCCCTGGCTGTACGTGGTGTCGAACGGCACCGGCTCGCCGTCCTCGTACACCGTGAGCGTGTGCCAGTCCGCAAGCGCGGGCCGAGTGAGTCTCAGCGAGGTGCCCTCCAGAGCGGCCGCCGAAGCCGGGTAGGCCTCGATCTGGGTGTCCGCGAACGACCCTGTGGCCGACACCGCGGTGCCGGAGCGAGGGGCGACCGTGGCGACGAGGCCGCCGCCGTCGACGGGAGCCCGACGGAAGGTCACCTCGGTCGAGCCGCGACGCGCCACGGTCTGCTCCTCGTAGCCGCGCCGGCCGGCGTCCTCGGCGGCGAGCGTCACGACGGTGGGTGACGCGACCGGCTCCTTCCACGACACCGTGACGGTGCCGTCCTCGGAGGCCTCCGCCGTGACGTCCCCCGGCCCTCGGGAGAAGTCGTACCGCAGCACGGCCGGCGTGCTCTCGCTGCCGTCGTGCCCCACGGCGACGAGCTCGAGCGTGCCGCGCGAGCGCGTGAAGTGCTTGGCGTACAGCACGTCGTCGTACACGCCACCCAGGTACTCGCCGTCGGCGTACACGTCGTACCGGGCGACGTCGTCGTAGTCGGCGAGGTCCCACCGCAGGAAGAGCTCGTCGGTGGACGTGAGCGCGCGGTCGATCTCGAAGCCGCGCGGACGGTCGGGGGTGTGGTCCCTGCCGTCGGTGACGGCGATCTTGCCGACGTTCACCTGGTAGTCCGCGACGGGGCCGTCGCCGGCACGGAAGCCGAGCCCGAACGTCGTGATCGTCTCGCCCGCGAACCGCGACAGATCGACGTGCACGGTGCGCCAGCCGTCCGTCTGCGCACCGGAGCGCTTGACCGGCACCTCGATCACCCGGTCGGGGTCGGAGGCGAGGACCAACGCGAGCGTCAGCTGTGAGCCGTCGTCGGCGCTCGGCTTCGCGTAGGTGAGCTCGACGTCGGTCCCCGGGGACACCTCGAGGTCCGACTTGAACAGGCGGAGCAGGTTGTCGCTCGCGAGGTCGCCGGAGACCGCGAGGGAGCTGCCGCCCTCGTACGCACCCAGGTGTTCGTAACCGAACCGGTCGGCAGCGACGTAGTCCGGGCCGTAGTCGTAGTCCACCTGCAGCGGGTCGGCGCCGTCCTTCGCCTCGACCCACCACTGCCACGTCACGGGGAGGTCCTGCACGCCGATGTTGCCCCACTCCGCGTCGGAGGAGAGCTCGCCCTCGTGCCAGTAACCGAGGCCGTGTCCGGTGTTGAACGTCGTGGCGAACGTGCGGCCCGTGACGGCCGTGCGCTCGGCCACGTACGAGGAGATGCCCTGCCACTCGCCGTCCGCCGGGCGCGTGGCGTCCGTGCCGGTGGGCGACCCGGTCCACCAACGGCGCTCGCGGTCGAAGACCTGGGACTGTGCGGCGTCGTCGGTCTTGTCCGCGAAGTCGGAGTGCACGAAGTCGGCACCGAGGGTGGCGATCGCGTTCATCGGGGTGCCGTCGGCTCCGAGATTGTCCTGCAGGTCGTAGGGCTGGTCGAACTGGTACATGCCCGCCTCGACCCCGGCGAAGACGGTCTGGCGCGGATCCAGGCCGAGCGACCTCGCGTGCTGGGCAGAGGCCGTGAGCTTGGCCGGGTTCCACCAGTAGTTGAGGAAGATCGAGTCGGCCAGGTCGCCCTTCTCCGCATCGCGCACGAACGGGCTGTTGCGCGGGGTGAACTCGTTCTCGTAGAGCTTGTCACCGTTGGCGGCGTCCACCGAGTCGTACCACTGGACGTAGAGACCCTCCGCCCGCAGCGCGGCGAGGAAGTCCTGGTAGTCGTCGACGTCCTCGGCCGCGACCTTGCTCTGCTCCTGGTTGATGAACCAGCCGTCGAAGCCGAAGTACTCGGCGATGTCGGCGAGCTTGCCGGCCGCGGGGAAGTCGCCGTTCGCATCCCGCACCAGCAACTCGCTGTACGTCTGGGAGCCACGGTCGTTGTCGGAGAAGAAGATGCAGCCGAGCGAGCGCACGCCGTTGCGGTGCGCGGCGTTGGTGTACCCCGGGTTGGGCAGGTTCACCGCGCCGAACTCGAACCAGCGCTGGGTCCAGATGGCGCTCGGGTCGTACAGGTCCTCGGGGACCCCCTCGGTCGGCATCCCGTGCCAGGCCGCGTACACGTCGGTGTACTGCCAGAAGCTGAACAGGTGCTGGCTGAACTCGTTGGTGTACGGGTGCGACTCGAAGGACGCGTTGCCGTAGTCGCCGCTGAGGGCGAGCATCTGAGTGTCCGCGGGGAGCGACGGGTCCCGCTGGGTGGACGGATCTGTGTCGGCGCGCTCCTGCAGGGGTACTCGGGCGCGCAACAGCTCGGCGCCCGAGTCCGTGCGAGGATCCCAGTCCAGCAGCCCGTCCGGGTTGTAGCCGTGCTGGTAGGGCTGGTTCGGGCCCTTCGCGCTGTCGCCCTCCCAGGGGAGGGTGTCGCTCGCGGCGGCCACGCCGGCACCGGCAAGGGTGACCGCGAGGGCGGCGGCGAGCGTCGTTCCGGTCCGCGCCCCACGGGCGCGGCGAGTTGGTCGTTGCCTGGCCATACGTCTCTCTCCTTCGTGAGTGATGGTCACCGGCACAGGGCCGGAGTCAGGTAACGCAGGGACCCGCCGTCCGGCTCAGGCCGTCGACGTGCACGGTCGTGACCGCCAGGGGCGAGGTCCCGGCGAAGGCACGCTCGGCGGGAAGTTCCCATGCGATCTGGGCTGTGTCGCCCGGGGGCACGTCGACGTGGCCGAAGGCGACCAGCTCGCGCAGACGCGGCACGCGAGTTCCGCCCGTCCGGTGCGCGACGACGGGGACAAGGGCGTCGGCCGGCTCGTCGGAGCGGTTGGCGACGGTCGCCGTGACGCGCACGGTTCCCGCACCGGTGGACACCTCGAGGTCGGTGACGGCGACATCGAGGTAGCGCAGCCCGTGCCCGAAGGGCAAGAGAACCGGGTCGGGCGCGTCACGGTAGACGTCGGCGGCGGACTGGCGATCGTTGTAGCGCACCGGGACGACACCGGGGTACCGGGGGAGGGTCATGGGGAGCCGGCCGGTGGGTTCGGCCCGCCCGGTGAGGGCGTCGGCCACCGCCTCGCCGCCCCACGGGCCCGGGTACCCGGCCCACAGCACGGCGTCGCAGAGGTCCAGCACGGTCGTCAGCACGTGCGGCCGACCCGAGACGACCACGGCTACGACGGGTGCGTCGGTCGCCGCGCGGACGGCACGGATCAGGTCGTCCTGCCCGCCGGGCAGCGAGACGTCGGCGAGGTCCACGCCCTCCCCGCCCGTGGCCTCTCCGGGGCGCCCGACGATCGCGCCGTTGTCGGCGAACGCGTCGTCGTACGAACGGTGACTGGTGCCGCCGACCACGACCACGACGAGGTCGGCTGCCCGGAGCAAGGCCGGCTCGAGAACGTCGCCGTCCGGCGCCGTGACGTCCTCGCCCATGGCCACCTCGGCGTCCGGCAGCGCGGCTTGCAGCGCGCCGGCGATGGTCGCTGCCGAGCCTGCGGGCAGCGGCGGCACGTAGTCGCCCAGGAGGGCCGGGACATCGTCGGCGTACGGGCCCACCACCGCGACCCGGCGCACGCCCGGGTGCAGCGGGAGGAGACCGTTGTTGCTCAGCAGGACGAGGGAGTCGGCAGCCAGCTGGCGCGACGACCTCTCGGCGTCCTGGCGCGCCCGGGTGAGTCGGACGACGGACCGCTCGGCGTCCAGTGCCGTCGGCACGCCCGGATTGCCCAACAGGCCGAGCCGTTCTTTCAGCGTGAGGACCCGCCCCGCGGCGAGGTCGAGCGCCGACGAGACCTCGGCGTCCTCGACCGCGAGGTCGGCGAGCATCGTGTAGGCGGTGTCCCACAACGAGAGGTCGACGCCCGCGAGCAATGCCGCACGGGCGGCCGCGGGGAGGTTGCCGGTCGTCCCCTCCAGCCGGTCCACGGCGTGGCCGTCGGCCATGACGATGCCGTCGAAGCCGAGCTCGCGGCGCAGGTAGGTCGTCAGCAGGTCCGGGTTGGCGCAGCAGGGCACGCCGTCGATGTCGTTGTAGGCCGCCATCACGCCGAGCACCCCGGCGGCCACACCCGCCGCGACAGGTGGCAGGTGGATCTCGGCGAGGTCGTGGGGGCCCAGGTGGGCGGACTGGCCGTTGCGGCCTCCCAGTGCCTCGCCCTGCGCGGCGAGGTGCTTGAGGACGACGGCGACGCCCTCCCCGCCGACCCGCGATCGGTCGGGCCCCTGCATCCCCTCGACAACAGCGCGCGTGAGCTCGGCGGCGAGCAAGGGATCCTCGCCGAAGGTCTCCTCGGCGCGGCCCCAACGCGGGTCGCGGAGGACGTCGAGAGCAGACACGAGGGCGACATGCACGCCGCTCGCCGAGAGCTCAGCCGCGACCGCGCGGCCAGCCTCCGCGAACCGCTCCGGGTGCCAGCCCGCCGCTACCGCGAGGTTGACGGGCAGCAGCGTACCGCCGAGGGCCTGGTGGCCGTGCGGTGCCTCCTCCACCAGGAGCGTGCCGACGCTGTGCCGGTCGACGGCGGCGACGGCCTCTTGCACCACCTGGGCGGCCTCGGCCCGCTCCTCGGGTCGTATGCCGTTCGCCCACGACCGGCCGGACCAGGCGTCCGCCCGGAAGAGGCCGTACAGGGCACCCAGGCCGCCCCAGCGCTCGATCTCATCGCGACCCTCGTCGGTGACGCGGAAGCCGCCGCGCGGGTCGCGCTCCAGCGCCTTCCAGCCGAGGAGCCGCTGGTTGACCTGCCCAACTTTCTCCTCGACCGTCATCGCGGCGAGGAGCGCCTCGACACGTGGGCTCATACCACGCGGCCCGGGGTGAGGGCCTCGGCGTCACTGACCGCCGAGTAGGCGCTGGTGCCGCCCGGTCCCGGGCGGTGCTGCGCGGTGACGCCGCGTGCCGCGACATCCGCGGCCGACGCCGCCGACCGCGAGGTCACGACGGTGGGCCGGCGCCCCTCCCGGGCGAGGTCCATCCAGGCGGCGAACACAGCGCCACCGGGAGCGAGGTCGGCCCGGCGCAGGGGCACGTCGTTCTCGTCGACCTCGATCACCACGGCGTCGGAGCGGACCGCGGGGCTCGTTGCTCGCCGTCGCACATCCTCGGCGACGGACGCGAACGCCAGCCCGATCGGCTTGACCTCCCCGTCGGCGTCGAAGAGACCGAGGGAGTATTCCAGCTCCGGGAAGTCGGCGAGGGATCGGTCGACGTCGTGCGAGCACCACCACGTCACTCCCCAGAGGGCGGGGCTGTCGGCCGCGTGACGCACGGCCTGTTCGCAGAACGAGGGAGCGTCAGCCTCGTCCAGGCAGTTCAGTGGTGCCCCGATCTCCTGCAGCCAGACCGGGCGGCTCGGGTCGGTCGCGAACGCGCGGGACAGCTCCACCAGGTACTCGCCGTGCCGCAGGCTCTCGGTGGACATCCCGCCGTAGCGTTGCGCGGTGCCGTTGAAGATCCACGAGTGGATGGCGGTGACGTCGCCGAGGCGCGACGCGTGCGTCGGCAGGAACGGGTGGTCGTCGAGATACCAGACCGCGTCGTACTCGGCGTGCAGGCGCAGCCGGTCGCCGTCCGCAGGGACGGCGTCCAGCAGCGTCCGCACCCACCGCTCGGCCTCCGTCGGGGTGGCGCGCATCGGGTTGGGATGCGGGTCACCCGAGAACTGGTTGACCTCGTTGCCGAGCGTGAGACCCAGGTAGTTCGGCTGATCGGACAGGGCTGCGTCCAGCGCACGAGCGAGCTCCGCCTGGGCGGTCAGCGCACCTTGGTCGGTGAACATGTTCGTGGCGTGCCACGACGTGAGCCAGGCCGGGACGAAGTCGTAGCTCGACATGTGCCCCTGGATGACGTCCACCGACGCGTCCAGCCCTGCTTCGCCCGCCAGCTGCACGACGCGTCGCACGTCCGCAAGGGCGCGTGGCCGGATGAGGGTGCGGTTGGGCTGCAGCACCGGCCAGAACGGGAACACGCGGACATGGTCCAGACCGAGGGACGCGATCGCGTCGAGGTCTCTGCGGATCTCGTCCCAGGACGGCTCCAGCCAGGAGTAGAACCAGCCCTGGCGGGGAACATAGTTGACGCCGAAGCGCGGCGTGGTCATCCCTTGATTCCTCCTTGCTCGAGGCCGCGCATGAAGTACCGCTGCAGGGCCGCGAAGAACACGATGATCGGCACGAGGGCGACGATCGTCCCGGCGGCGATGAGGCGCGGGTCGTCGTAGAAGGTGCCCTTGAGCATGTTGAGCCCGACGGTGAGCGTGTAGTTCTGCTCGCTGGAGAGCACGATCAGCGGCCACAGGAAGTCGTTCCACGAGCCGACGAAGGCGAAGATGGCGACCACCGTCATCACGCCCTTGACCTGGGGCAGGCACACGCGCAGGAAGCGCTGCCAGACGCCGGCCCCGTCCAGGACGGCCGCCTCCTCGAGCTCGTCGGGGATTCCGGCGAAGGCGTTACGCATGAGGAGCACGTTCAGGGGCGCGACCAGCGCGGGCAGAGCGACGCCGACGAGGCTGTCGGTCAGCCCCGCAGACCGCACCAGCAGGAACTGCGCAACGATGATCGCCTCGACCGGCACCAGCAGCGCCGCGACGAACAGTGTGGTGACCAGGGCGCGACCGCGGAACCGCAGCCGGGACAGGGCGAAGCCGGCGGCTGTGGCGAAGACGACGTTGCCGCCCACGACCATGACGGCGACCAGTGCGGAGTTCGCGACGAACTTCAGCACCGGCACCCGGTCGAGCACCCCGGTGTAGTTCTCCAGGGTGGGGTCGGCGGGGATCAGTTGCGGGGGCTGCGCGTAGAGATCGTCGCCCGCACCCTTGAACGACAGGGACAGCTGCCACAGCAGCGGTCCTGCGAGCAGGACCAGCATGAGGACGAGGATGGTGTACCGGACGACGGCACCGCCCCGGATGCGCTTGGTGGCGTTCACGGCTTCCTCCCCTGACGGTTCTGGGCGACGAGCTGGAGCACCAGGAAGGCGGCCATGATCACGAACATCACGAGGCTGATCGCGCCGGCGTAGCCGGTCTGAGCCTGCAGGCCGGTGCCCTCGCGCTGGATGAGCATGGTCATGGTGAGGTCGCCCCCTCCCGGGCCGCCCGTCCCGTTCGACAGGACGTAGATCTCGCCGAAGACGCGGAACGCCGCGATGGAGGAGAACAGCCCGATCAGCCCCATCGTGCTGCGCACGCCGGGCATCGTGACGTGCAGGAACTGCCGCACCGTGCCCGCGCCGTCCACCGCCGCCGCGTCGTACAAGGTCGGGTCGATGCTCGCCAGCGCCGCCAGGTAGATGACCATGTAGTAGCCCATGCCCATCCACACGGTCACGAACATCGCGCTGAACAGCAGCAGCCAGCGATCGGTGAGGAAGGGCACGGGCTCCGTGATGACCGACAGCCAGGAGAGCACCTGGTTGACCATCCCGCGGCGGTCGAGCAGGTTCGTCCAGATGAGCCCGACGATGACGGGCGACATGACCACCGGCAGGTAGTACGTCGTCCGGAAGAAACCGAGCAGGCGCCCCTTGCCCGCCACGAGCGCGGCGAGCACGAGGGGCAGGACGACCATCACGGGCACGACGCAGATCACGTAGAGCGTGGAGTTCAGCAGCGCCGTGGTGAAGCGGGGGTCCTCGAGCAACCGCGTGAAGTTGTCGAGCCCGATGAACTTGCCAGGTTTGAGGAGCGTGGCGTCCGTGAACGCGAGCAGCAGGGTGTTGACGAAGGGGAAGATCACGAACGTCAGGACGACCAGCAGAGCGACGGAGAGAAAGATCCAGGGCGCGTACCAGGGGCCGTGGGACCAGTGCCGCGTGCGGCCGGCCGACCGGCCGGGTCGCAGGGGACCCGGCCGATCGGCGTCACGTCCAGGTACGGACGCCGTGGTGCTCAAGGGGTTGGTCACGGAGCTCACTGATTCGCGAGCCGGTCGTTCGAGTACTTGACGGCGTCGTCGAGGGCCTCCTGCGCGGACTTCTTGCCGAGCACGGCCTGCGCGATCTGCTCACGCAGGTACTCCGAGTCGGCGCCCCCCGAGAACGCCGGCGGCCACCACACCGCCGCGTCGGCGACCTGCTCGGCCGAAGCGATGCGGACCTGTGCCAGGTCGGTGCCGTCGTCGTCGGTGAAGAACGGGTCGTCCAGGGTCCCGGCCGACGACGGGAAGACCGACGCCGCCTTGGCGAAGGCGAGCTGGTTCTCCGAGTTGGTGACGAACTTCGCGAAGGCCTGCGCCGTCGCGGTGTTCTTCGACTGGGAGTTGATCACCAGGGACTCGATGTACATGTTCGGCGCCACGTTGGCGATGCGCGGCCCCATCCCGAGGTTCTCGTAGATCTTCGGAGCGGTGTCCTTCAGGTCGTTCAGGGTGTAGGAGCTCCCCAGCATCCAGGCAAGCTCGCCCGACTTGAAACCGTCCACCTCGGCCGTCTGCAGGGCGTTGACCGCCTCCTCCGAGAGGCCCTTCTGGTTGTAGAGGTCCACGTACCGCTGGACGTACTCCACGCCCTTGGCGTTGTTGAAAGTGAACTCGGTGCCCTCGTCGTTCATCAGTTCGACGCCGTACTCGCCGAACGTCTCGATGCTCGGCAGGCGGCCGATCATCGTCGGGTCGCTGCCGCACTTCTCGGCCATGACCCCCGCCTGGGAGAACAGGTCGTCGTACGTCTCGGGAAGATCCTTCGGGTCGAGGCCGCACTCGTCGAAGAGCGCGGTGTTGAAGAAGGACGGGCCCGTGTTCAGGTACCAGGGATAACCGTAAGTGCCCCCGTCGACCCCGGCGAAGGTCATCGACTCCCATGCCTTGGGCAGGTACAGATCCTTCGCCTCCGGGTCCGCCTTCGCGATGTCGAGGAGCGTGCCCGCCTGCGCGAGCGTGTAGGCGGACTCCGGGCCCATGTCCATGACGTCGGGCAGGTTGCCGGCCGCGGCGTCCGCCGAGAGCTTGTCCTGGTACCCCTCGGCAGGCTGGTCGATCCACTTGACGGTGGTGCCCGGGTGCTCCTTCTCGAACGCCGCGACGAGGTCGGTCAGATAGTCCTCATAGCCGCCCTTGAGGTTCCAGGTCTGGAACGTGATCTCGCCGGTGATCTCGCCGTCGCCGGAGTCGGTCGAGCCGCCGGAGTCGGTCGACCCGCCGGCGATGCCGCACGCACCGAGGGCGAGGGCGGCGGCCGCGACGGCGCCCGCCGCGGCGAACCTGGGGAAGGACCTGCGCATGTGATTACTCCTTCGTAGTCGAGGATCCGGCGCGCCGGATCCGCAGGGTGGTGACCTGGAACGGGGCGAGCCGAAGCCGCGCTCCGTCGAGGGGAGCGGGGTCGGTGGATCCCAGGGCCCGAGAGAGGTCGTCGGGGTGCTCGTCGAGCGGACGCTCGAGGAGGTCGGTCTCGACGACGGTCGCGCCCCGCAGGTCGGGGCTTGCCGCGAGGGCGCCGCGGGCCCGCCCGCCGGCGACCTCGGCCACACGAACGACGACGTCACCGCTGTCGTCGTCGGCGAGCTTGACCCAGTCGACGACGGCGGAGCCCGCGTCGAGTGCGAGGCTCACCGCCGGGTCGATCTGAGGCACCGCGTCGAGGACGGGGGCGTTCAGGGCGTAGGCGGCGGTGACGGTGGACGGCTGGTCAGCGGCCACCACGGACCAGGCCATGCGGTGCCTGCCCAGGTCGGCACCCGGGTCGGGGTAGCGGGCCGCGCGCAGCAGCGAGAGCCGCACGAGTGTGCCACCTGCGTCGAGTCGCGTGACGTCCACGCCGTGGCTCGAGTCGTTGACGACGCCGACGCCGTACCCGGGCTCGGCGAGGTGCAGATAGCGGTGCTGGTTGACCTCGTACCGCGCCTCGTCCCATGACGTGTTGGTGCCGACGGGACGCTCGACACAACCGTACTGCGTCTCATAACGCGCTCCGGGAGCCCGCACGTCGAGGGGCAGCGCGACCTTGAGCAGGTGCTCGCGCTCCTGCCAGTCCACGTCGAGGGTGGCGTCGAGCGCCGCAAGACCTGGGCGCAGCACGTGGGTGAGCGTGAAGCGGGAGCCGCCGTGCGTGCGTACGACGGTGACGCGCGCGGCCCCGTCCTCGTCGCTGGCGACGGCGAGGCTCTCGACCGTCTCGACGTCCTCGCCGAGGCCGAGGGTGTGCCGGTCGACGTCCCACGCGTCCCAGCGGATCGGCACGTCACGGAACAGGGCGAGGGCACCGAGACGGGCGCCGTCCGGGACGAGCTCGCGGTCCGCGGTGAGGTCGAGCAGCGAGGTCACGTGGCCGGAGGCGTCGACGACGACGCGCAGCAGCCCGTTGTCGAGGACGGTGCGACCCTCCGTGGTCTCCACGACGACGGGGTCGGCTTCGGAGGGGCGCTCCACGGCCCACGACCCGTGCGCCGTCGGCGTGAGTCGCGCGGGGGAGCAGCCGCCGTTGGCGGCGAGTGCGCTCGCGGCCTGTGCGGCGAGGGCGCGCAGGCGCTCGTCCAGGCCGCGGTAGGTCTCCCGCGCCTCACGGTGCACCCAGGCGATGGACGACCCGGGCAGGATGTCGTGGAACTGGTGCAGCAGGACGGTCTTCCAGACGTCGTCGAGCTCCGCGCGGGGGTACGGGGCGCCCCGGAGAGCGGCGAGAGTCGCGAGGTGCTCGACGGTGCGGAGCATGGCCTCCGAGCGCCGGTTGCCCTGCTTCATCGCGAGCTGCGAGGTGAGGGTGCCGCGGTGCAGCTCGAGGTAGAGCTCACCGTGCCACAACGGTGGGCCGCCCGCGGCGATGTACTCCGCTTGGGCCTCGGCGAAGAACTCCGACGGGTTGCGCACCTCGACGCGCGGCGCGCCCTCGAGGTCGGCAAAACGGCGGGCGCGGCCGAGCATCTCCCGCGTCGGGCCGCCGCCGCCGTCCCCGTAGCCGAAGGGTACGAGGGAGTGGGACGAGCGGGCCTTGTCCCGGAAGTTAGCCGACGCGTGGTGCAGCTCGGCGGCAGAGACCTCGGCGGCGTAGGTGTCGACCGGCGGGAAGTGCGTGAAGATCCGCGTGCCGTCGATGCCCTCCCAGTCGAAGCTGTGGTGGGGGAACGTGTTCGTGTCGTTCCACGAGATCTTCTGCGTGAGGAACCACCGGAAGCCGGCCCGCCGAGCGAGCTGCGGCAGGGCACCTGAGTAGCCAAAGCTGTCGGGCAGCCATACGCCGTCGGGCTCGACGCCGAGGCGCTCGACGAAGTATCGCCGCCCGTAGGTGAACTGCCGCACGATCGACTCGCCGGTCGGCATGATCGCGTCAGACTCGACCCACATGCCGCCGACCGGAACGAACCGTCCTTCCCGGACCCGTTCGAACATGCGGTCGAACAGCTCAGGCTGGTCCTCCTCGAGCCACGCGAACTGCTGCGCCGACGACATGGCGTAGACGAGCGACGGGTCCGAGTCCATGAGGGCCAGGACGTTGGAGACGGTGCGGGCGACCTTGCGCCGCGTCTCTCGCAGCGGCCAGAGCCACGCGGTGTCGATGTGGGCGTGACCGACGGCGGTGATGCGGTGGGCGCTGGCATGGGCCGGCTGGGCGAGAACTTCGGCGAGCTCCGCGCGCGCTGCCGTCGCGGTTGCCGGGTCGGTGTGGTCGAAGGCGTCGAGGGCCCGGCCGAGCGCGTCGACGAGGCGCCAGTAGCGTGGGTCCTCGGAAGGCACCTCGCCGGCCAGTCCGCCCACCACCTCGAGGTCGCGCACGAGCTCCCACGTCTCGGTCCGAAACTCGCAGACCGCGGCCGAGCGCAGCACGTACGGTGCGAAGCTCGCCGCTGTGTCCTTGTCGCCGACGTCAGTGACCTCGAACGGGGGGAGACCGAGCACGAGCGGGTTGGCGGCAGCCTCGACGTACAGGGTGAATGAGCCGTCGCTGTCGACGAGGCGATCGTGCGCGCCGGGGCCGCGCAACCGGAGCGTGCCGTGGCGAGGGTGCAGCGCCTTGACAACGGAACCGTCGGCCCGGTGGACGAGCGCCTCGCCGTGGCCTCCAACGGAGTGTGCCTCCCAGCCGAGATCAACGCAGAGCTCGACGACCTCTGGCGCGTCGACGGGCACGCGGCCTTCGACGCGGAACCAGGTCGTGCTCCACGCGGGACCCCAGGTGGAGCCCTCCTGGAACGGCTCGTACCGAGGGGTCGCGCGCCCCGGCAACGGTGCGAAACCGATGGCGTGCCCGGCCGGGACGGGTTCGCCGTCCCCGTCGACCTGCCAGGCGTGCAGGGTGACACCGGCGAGCGGCAGATGGACCTGCGGCTGGATGCGTTCGCGCAGCACCCGCTCGAGCCGGTCGAGCGTCTGCTGGGGGTGCGAGTGCACGGGAACTCCTGTGGCTCGGGGGGAGGCGGCGGTGCCGGACCGAGAGCAACTAATGCCCTTTAGTTGGCGCGACACTAGCCGTCGTGGGCTGAGGAGTCAATGTGCGAGTGCGGGCGGGTCAGTCGGCGGCGGCCGTGCTGCCCCGCACGATCAGTTCGGGCGTCTGCTCCTGGCTGTCGGCCGGCGGGGCGCCGTCGAGGATGCGCAGAAGGTGCTGGGCGACGTCTGTGCCGAACCCGTGGGTGTCGCGGTGGAGCGCAGTGAGCTGCGGCTGCATGGCCGTGCACACGGGGGTGTCCTCACACGAGGCGACCGCGACGTCGTCGGGCACGCTCAAGCCCAGGTTGCGCAGTGTTGCGACCACGGCGACGGCCAGAACCTCGTTGTCGCAGATGATCACCTCCGGGGGTGCGGGGTCCGCGAGGAGCGCTCGCGTCGACTCGGCGGCGGAGCGCGAGGTGAAGTCTGTTCCGACGACGCGACCCTGGCGCAGCCGGTGGTGGTGCACAGCCTCGTCGAACGCTTTGACCCGGCGCTGCACATGGAGCAGGTCCTGCGGGCCGCACAGGTAGGCGACTCGCTCGTGGCCGAGAGCTCGCACGTGGTCGAGGACCAGGTTCATCGCCGCGGTGTCGTCGATGGACACCGAGGGGATCAGGCCTTCCGGGTCCGGTCCGCCCGCGAGGACCGCGGGCAGGCCGAGGTCGACCACGGCGCCGGGGCGCGGATCGTCGGCGCGAAGGTCGACCAGCACGACGCCGTCGACGCGACGTTCGGCGTGCCAAGTGCGATAGACCTCGATCTCCTCATCGAGCGTCTCGGCGACCTGGATGAGAAGCCCGTACTGTGCGGATCGGAGCGTCGCCTGCATTCCGGTCATCAGTCGCATGAAGAACAGGTCCGAGTCGGCGGTGGCCGAGGTGCGTGACAGCACGAGGCCGATCGTTCGCGATCGGGCGCCCGTCAGGACGCGGGCTGCATAGCTCGGGCGCCACCCCATCTCCTCGACCACGGCGAGGACGCGCCGTCGCGTCTCGTCGGAGATGCCGGGACGACCGTTCAGCGCGAACGATGCCGCCGTCTCGGAGACCCCGACCCGGGCTGCGATGTCCCGCAGCAGAGGGCGCTTCGTGTTGGAGCTCACCGAGTCCCCTTTGTGCGTCGCGTGGCAGGCACGGTGCCCAGGCCACATCTTGGTGCCATTCTGGGGCCTGATTGGCCGACGTGGGGCGCAGCCGAGCCCGCTTCTGGATGCGGACTCGTCTCGTCCAGGGCGCCGACGGGGCTGCGGGTGACGGCGGCCACCCCCTTGGCGGTGGCCGTGGTCATCGGGAGCGATCCGAGGCTACGGCGCTTCCCCTACGAGGGCGACGCCCATACCAACGACGCGCGGCGCAGTGGCCGTTGACTGCCTCAAGCAATGACGCTAGCGTGCCGAACTAAAGGGGATTAGTTCCCTGGATCTCGACCATGTGGAGCTGCGTGTACACCGACACGTCGCTGTCAACATGTTCGGCCGAAGGCCACGCCAGCGCCTCAACGGAGTCGCGCTGCGGGCTCGGCATGTCGACGGAATGACCTTGACTTTCGTTCGCGGCCAGGCGCTGGCGGTGACACGAACGGGAGTCCGATCCCACGCCGTCACGACTCCGATTCATCTGACGAAACGGATGGAAATGACCACCAACGATCCCCGCCTGACCTTCACCATGCATCGGCGAGCGTTCCTCACGACTGCGGGGGCGACGCTGGCACTGACCGCGACGGGCTCCTGGGACCGGCAGGCCGCCGCCGCGGCCGATGCCGTCACCGCGCCCGGTGCCACGACGGCGCCCAGCGCGGCGCCGACCTTCCCTCCCACCCAGACGGAGCTGCGGCTGCTGACTCCTGAAGAGCTCCAGACGTTCCTGGACTACGACCCCGCCTCCGACCCCAACGCGGCCTACATGCGCAGCCAGGTGGCGCGTGCCCGCCGGATCGACCTGCCGGCCGCCACGCAGGCCAACCCGCGCCTCAGCCCGAGGCCCGAGGTCTTCAGTCTCGACACCTTCTACTGGCCGGTCGTCGCAGACGCGCCGTCCTTCCGCCAGACGCGCTACGGCTTCGACCAGTACCCCTACATCAGCAGGTTCGCCCAGTACGTCGACTACATGGGCGACTGGTTGGGCCTGTCGGGTCGCCTGGACACCATCCCGAACCCGGCACGGGTCGACGTCGCGCACCGCAACGGCGCGTTGGCCCTGGGCACGGTCTTCCAACCTTACTTCTCTGCGACGCCGGGTGCGGTCACGGACTTCATCGCCAAGGATGCCGAGGGCCACTTCGTCGTCGGGGACAAGCTGGTCGACCTCGCGCACCACTTCGGGTATGACGGGTACTTCCTCAACATCGAGGGAACCAGGCTCACCCGCGCTCAGGCCGACGACCTCGCGGCCATGTTCGACGCGATGCACGACCGCGCGAGGAAGAAGGGGATGCCCGACTTCTACCTGCAGATCTACGACGCGCTCCTGCGTGACGGCTCGGCCAAGTATCGGAACCGTTTCACCGAGGACAACGCGGGGTGGATCGACCCGGGGCGCGTCGTCGACAGCATGTTCATCAACTACGCATGGCCGCAGAAGTTCGCGGAGCCGGACTGGGCGCACGACGCGGACTACGTCGCACCGTCGGTGGCGCTTGCCAAGAGCCGCGGGCTGGACCCGTTTGAGACACTTTTCTTCGCGCTCGACATGGGTGAGGAGAACGACGGGAAGCACGCCAACGCCCTCGACTACTACGCCGACCAAGTGGTTCCCCTCAACGGGGAACGTCCGCCGGTGGCGAGCCTGGCGCTGTACAGCCAGTCGGACCGCGTGGTCCGGCGCACCCAGGCCCAGGTCGGTGCGCAGGCGACCGACCCTCTGGTCATGCAGGAGGCGATCCACGTCGCCGACCGAAAGTTCTGGGCCGGCAGGGCCGAGAACCCGGCAGTCCTCCCTGCGCCGGTCCATCCCTCTGTCGAGGAGGCAGTGAGCCCGGACTGGGTGCCGCAGTACGGCGTGGCCAACTTCATCCCGGAGCGGTCGGTCATCGCCGAGCTGCCGTTCACCACCCGGTTCAACACCGGGCAGGGGCACCGCTTCTTCCTCCGGGGCGCGTCAGCCCACCAGCGTGTCTGGTACAGCATGGGCGTCCAGGACGTGCTGCCGACCTGGCAGTGGTGGACGCGTGACCTCGACGGGGCGACCGGTGTCCCGGGCCTCCTCCGCGTCGACTACGACCACACGGTCGCCTTCGACGGGGGCAGCTCGCTGCGCCTCGACGGTCCTGTCGGCGACGGTGCGGGCACCGAGGTGCGGTTGTTCAAGACCGCCATCGACGCGGATCGACCGGCGGTGATGTCGCTCATCGTCCATGACGGTTCGGTCGACGCGAGCGGGCTCGTACGGCTGGGGGTCAGCTACGACGACGCCCCGGGACGCACCACGTGGCTGACTGCGCGGTCCCGGCGGGCCGTGGCCAACGGATGGCGACGGCTCGAGTTCAGGGTTGCTCCGCGCCGCGGGACGCTGGTGACCGCGGTCTCCGTGGGCGTGGTTGCGCCGTCCGGTGTCAGCGTCGACGACTATCGCGTGTACATCGGCGAGCTGCGGATCGCCGCGCCGCGCACCGCGCAGACCCCTCCGCCGCCGGCGGGGCTCCGCATCGACACGAGCGCGCCGAGCAGCGGCGGGAGCGGCCTGACCGCCGGCCTTCGGTGGCGGTCGACCCCGGAGATCTGGTACTACGACCTGCGCACCATCACCACGTCTCCTCGGTGGTTGGGACGGGTCTCCGGTGACGCGTACGTACTCGACGACGTCGAGCCCGGCACGCGCGTCGCGGTCGTGGCAGTCGCTCCCGACGGTACCGAGAGCAATCCGGCTGTCGTGACTATCCGATAGCCACGGCGTGCGCTCTCGCGGATGAAGCGCCGTCAGCCGCTGGCTTCGGAAGGCGGCAACAACTCGGAGGGCTCTTCGCGGATCGGGTCGCGGCGTTGCGAGCC